>CANRNZ010000018.1 GCA_947632135.1 uncultured Clostridia bacterium | reverse complement strand
GACAGACGCTTTTTCTTGACTCAGAAGCCGAGGAAAAAGCTTTGCAAAAAGAACGCGTAAAGTCGGGGCGCCGCCCCTCGACCCTGCAAGCTTTGGAGCCACTCCCCACAAAAGCAAAGCTTTTGCGGGGACCCCAATGGCAAGCTTGACCAAAACTTTTGTGTTGGGTCTGTGCGAACAAACCGCCCCGCCCCCAACCTAAATTGTAAACATTTTGTAAAATTACAAATCATTGTTGCAATATACTATTGTTTGTAGTAAAATATTAAGGCGCGCGAAAACGCGCCTAACACACACACATGGCGTCGGGTCTGCCGGTGCCGCTTACGGGACACACATAATCCGAGTTTTCCCCGTTTTTTTATTTTTTTAACGCGGGCGCTCGGCGCATCGCCTCATCAAAGCGCAAAGCAAAACGCCCCTTTCGGGTCGTCTCTTTTTGCGGTATGAGGACTTCGGAATTATTAAGACTGTGAAAACAGGGAAGATAAAGTTCCCTTGTCCCTTGCGGTTGCAGTTTTCCTGTCATGTGGTGGAATATAACCGGAGGAGGACATATAAATGTCTGTAGTATCAATCAAACAACTGCTCGAAGCAGGAGTCCATTTCGGACATCACACAAGACGCTGGAACCCCAAGATGCAGGAGTACATCTTCACGGAGAGAAACGGCATCTACATCATCGACCTTCAGAAGACTATCAAAAAGTTTGAAGAGGCTTACATGTTCGTCAGAGATATCGCCGCAGAGGGCGGTCACATTCTCTTTGTCGGAACAAAGAAGCAGGCTGCCGACGCTATACGCGAGGAGGCTGTGCGCTGCGGTCAGTACTATGTAAATGTGCGTTGGCTCGGCGGTATGCTCACAAACTACAAAACGATAAAGACAAGCATCAATCGTCTCGCAAGCCTTGAGAAAATGCAGTCAGACGGCACGTTCGACATGCTCCCCAAAAAGGAGGTCGCCGCATTGCAGAAGGAAATGTCCATACTCGAGAGAAACCTCGGCGGTATCAAGGAGATGCCCGGACTTCCCGACGCGGTGTTCATAGTTGACCCGAGAAAAGAGCATAACGCCGTACTCGAGGCAAAGAGACTCGGTATCCCCGTTGTCGCAATCGTCGACACCAACTGCGACCCTGACGACGCCGACTATGTAATACCCGGAAACGACGACGCTATCCGCGCCATTCGTCTCATTTCTTCCGTGATAGCCGACGCGGTCATCGAGGGCAATCAGGGCGAACAGTTTGCCGAGGCGGAGGCTGAGGCTACAGCCGCCGAGGAAGCCGAGGATGCCGAAAACGCCGAAAACGCGTAATTTACGGATTTTATTTATCCGCTCTGCTGCTCTCAATTTCAGCATTTCGGATTATTGATAAAAAATTGATAAAGAATTGATAAAGCATCGAAATAAAAAATTCACACGCCGCATCAGGCGCGTTTCGTAGATATGGAGGATATAATGGCTATTACTGCAAAACAGGTATCTGATCTCAGAACAAAGACAGGCTGCGGTATGATGGAGTGCAAAAAGGCGCTCACAGAGGCAAACGGCGATTTCGACGAGGCTGTAAAGATACTTCGCGAAAAAGGTCTTTCCGTTGCCGCTAAGAAGGCGGGCAGAATCGCCGCCGAGGGTGTTGTCGACATAATGTTCAACGACGCTCACGACACCGCCGCGATGATAGAGGTCAACGCTGAGACAGACTTCGTCGCAAAGAACGAAACATTTAAGGAATTTGTACGCGGCATTCTCGCCGTGATAATCGAAAAGAAGCCCGCCGACATCGACGCGCTCATGGCTCTTGACTATAACTCCGATTTTACTGTCGAGGCAAAGCTCAAGGACATGGTATTCACGATAGGCGAGAACATGAATATCCGCAGATTCGTTATAGTTGAGGGTATTCTCACGTCCTATATTCACGGCGGCGGAAGCACAGGCGTTATAGTTAAGTTCAACGCCGACGACGCGGCAAGAAACAACGCCGGGTTTGCCGAGTTCGCGAAGAATATCGCGCTTCAGATAGCCGCAGGAAACCCGCCCGCATACGTCACAAAGGACGAGGTTCCCGAGAGCGCTGTTGAAGAGGAAAAGCAGATACTGATAGCTCAGATAAAGAACGACGAGAAGAACGCAAGCAAGCCCGACGCCATTATCGAAAAGATGGTACAGGGTAAGATCGGCAAGTTCTATGAGAGAGTTTGCCTTGTCGAGCAGGCATATGTAAAGGACGACAAGATGACTGTCGGTCAGTATATTGAGTCCTGCGCAAAGGCGTTCGGCGGTAAGATTTCCGTTGACTCCTTCTATCTCTATGAGAGAGGCGAGGGACTCGAGAAGAGAGAGGACAACTTTGCCGACGAGATAGCGCAGATGGTAAAGGGCAACTGAGCTGTTGAATTTGAGGATAAGAGTTAATAAGTTAATAAGAAAGCGGGAGAGCAGTGCTCTTCCGCTTTTGTGTTGGGTCAGTGCCTCGCGATGAAGTGCGGGCGAATACTTTCGTAATAGGTCAGTGCCTCGCGGTGAAGTGCGGGCGAAAACTTTTGTGGTGGGTCTGTGCGAACAAAATGCAAAAGCTCCGCCTTATCTACATATTTTTCCGTATTCTCTCAAGCGCGCCCTTTTCAAGCCTTGACACCTGCGCCTGCGATATCCCTATTTCGTCCGCAATCTCCATCTGCGTTTTGCCCTTGAAAAATCGCATGCTTATAATCTTTTTCTCCCTCTCGCCGAGCTTTTTCAGCGCCTCTCTGAGCGCTATATCCTCAAGCCATGCCTCGTCCGTATTGTTTACGTCGCTGAGCTGGTCCATTATATATATCGAATCCCCGCCGTCGTTATATACCGGGTCGTGCAGCGACATCGGCTGCGCTATCGCGTCTATCGCGTTCACTACGTTTTCCGTTTTTTCGCCGAGCTTTTCCGCTATTTTTTCGATTGGCGGCTCGGTGTTCATTTCACGCCGCAGCTCTTCCTTTACCTGAAGCGCCCGATACGCAAGGTCCCTTACCGAACGGCTGACCCTTATTGTGTTATTGTCTCTGAGATACCGTCTTACCTCTCCTATTATCATCGGTACGGCGTATGTCGAAAACTTGACGTCAAGCTCCGTGTTGAAGTTGTCGATTGCCTTGATAAGCCCTATACAGCCCACCTGAAACAGGTCGTCGAGGTTTTCGTTTCTGTTTGTAAAGCGCTGTATTATGCTGAGCACCAGCCGCAGATTTCCGTCTATCAGCTTTTGTCTTGCCTCGGCGTCGCCGTCCTTTATTTTTTCAAGAAGTTCTTTTTTTTCGGCGTCAGACAGTACCTTCAGCTTTGATGTGTTGACGCCGCATATTTCCACTTTATTGTAGTGCATATAATCACCAAACCCTTGCCCGCTTTGCAAAATTTTATTTTCTCTTCGGCCTTTTACATTGCGTCCTTCTGTCTTTAATTTTTTAATGTTCGATAATAAAAGTATTGCCGATGCGGCGGGTTGTTTATACATATACGGGCCTTATGAAAAATATGGTTAAAGTTAGAAAGCGTAATTTAACTTTCAAAAAAGACATAGACATAAAAAAAGCTTTCGGGAAACCGATTTGACGTTTTCCCGAAAGCCGCGCGGTATTTTTGCCGAGTGTTCTGTTTTTATTTTTGCTGTTTTATTACGTTTTTTGATTATCTCAATTATTTTTATTCCGAAATTATTTTAAAATATCGGGCATGGAGCTCAGCATGTTTTCAATTCCGATGCCGTATCCTTTTTTGGGATCGCTGATGAAAACGTGTGTGACTGCGCCAATCAGTTTTCCGTTCTGTATTATGGGGCTGCCGCTCATTCCCTGAACTATGCCGCCTGTCTTTTCTATAAGCCGAGGGTCCGTTACCTCTATAACGTAGTTTTTATTCGTTTCGCTGTCGAAGTTTACCTGAGATATGTTCACCTCGTACTCCTCGGAGGCTCCGTCCTCGACGGTACATATTATATGTGCCGCGCCTTCCTTGGCGTCGCCTTTGCCGCCTATTTCTATTAAATTATTTGTATCACCGAAATAATCGGAACCGTTTTCACCCCGCGCCTTCGGCATTTTTGAAAATATTCCGTATATTCCCTCGGAGGTGTTTTTCGAGAGCTCACCGATTTTTTCGTTTGAGAAGCTTCCCTTGAGTTCTCCGGGCGCTCCCGCGGCGCTTTTTTCAACTCCGCATATATCAACGTCCATAACTACTCCGCGTGTGAGCTTTAGTATTTCGCCTGTCGCGGCGTCGCAGATACTGTGCCCGAGCCCCGCAAACGCTTTTGTTTCGGGGACAATAAATGTTACGGTTCCGATTCCCGCCGTGCTGTCCTTTATCCACATTCCCGTTTTATATTTGCCCTCGCTTTTTGACAGTACGGGAGAAAAGGAAACGGTATATATTTTCCCGAGCCTTCTGTATTCTACCTTTATAGGCGCGCCCGAGCTGTTTTCCGCGGCGCGAATAAAGTCCTCGACGCTTGAGACTGTTTGGTTGTTTACGGAAATTATAATGTCGTTTTCCCTTATTCCCGCGTTGTATGCGGGGCTTTTGTTATCGCTGTCGGTGTCGACGTCCGAAAAGCCGACTGCCGTTATACCCTCCGTATAGAACTTTACGCCGAAGGGCATTCCTCCGAGAAGGACCTTATCTGCCGACGGTGACTGTGCGCCGTTTTCGCTTTTCGCCGCCGTAAAGCTCTGAGCGCCCGCCGCGCCGACCTTTGCCGCGCTCGAAAACATCAGCGCCAGCATTACAAAGGACGTGATTTTAAAAATACCCTTTTTTATATTCTTTATATTTACCATATTTATTCTGCTGTTCACTTTTGCCTCTCCTAAGATTGCGTACTGTGTTTAATTTGCTCACGGGCGAAAAATATATAAGTAACAATTTTAACGGAGAAAACAAGTTTTTGGAATCATATACTCAGTGAGCCTTACGGACTTTTTTGTTAAAAACGTTGAAAAAACATATAATATATGATATACTATAATATAATCGTAAAGTGATGCGACTGCTTTGTTTTATCCTTTGAGGAATCTTGATTTTTCAAATTATTTATTTATATTTATTACTATTACAGTTTGTTCGGCGTTTGCGGAGCGCATTTTCCGCAAAGACGCCGCATAACGCTTTTGTTCTGTTCCGCTGTATTTTACACGTTTGACGAGGTGCGCTCATGTTATCCGAATGGCTTGACAATTTTTTTACGAATGTAAAGCAGACCTTTTCTCTGATGTCGTTCGTCGATTTTGTAGATATAGCATGTGTTGCGATAGCCCTGTATTTTGCATACAAGTTTATCAGGGACCGCAGGGCGGGGAAGCTTGCCTTGGGCGTTCTGCTCATCATTTGTTTTCTCATAATCTCGGAGCTCGTTGAGCTCAGAGCGATGCAGTTTATATTCAGAAACGTCTTTCAGGTCGGCGTTATTACTCTTGTTATCGTTTTCCAGCCGGAGCTTCGCAGTCTGCTTGAAAAAATGGGCGGAGGCTCAATAAAGAGTATAAAGAGCATCGGCGAGACAAAGGACGCGGACGACACCGCGGAGACGATAGAGCAGGTCTGCGCCGCGGCGTCCGATATGTCAAAGAGCAAGACGGGCGCGCTTATAGTTTTCGAAAAATCGACGAAAATCGGCGAGTACGCGGCGACCGGCACTGTAATAAATTCGAATGTGAACAGCTTTCTTATTAAAAATATTTTTTACAACAAGGCGCCTCTTCACGACGGCGCGCTGATAATAAGAAACAACAGGATTTATGCCGCGGGGTGCGTTCTCCCGCTGACCTCTCAGAGCGATTTGAACCGCGACCTCGGCACACGTCACCGCGCCGCTGTCGGAGTTTCCGAAAACAGCGATTCGGTCGTCGTCGTTGTTTCCGAGGAGACGGGGCGCATATCTGTTGCCGTGAACGGAGTGCTTAATATAGGTCTTACGCCCGAGGCGCTGAGAGAGACTCTGCGCGACAATCTTATCACCTACAGTGTGACCGAAGTGCTCAAAGCAAAATCGAGGATTTCGAAAAACAAAAACGTCACCTCGAGACGAAAAAATTCGGAAAGAAACGAAAAGACCGAAAAGATTGAAAAGTCCGAAAAGATTGAAGCGGAGTCCGAAAAGAATTAAAATTTTGAAAAATATAAAATATAGAGCATAAATCAAAATAAATCAAAAATAAATCGAATATAAATCGAAAAAATCGAAAAACCGAAGGGCGGAGTCCCGCGGCAAGGCGGCTTGCCGATACTTTTTAAAAACGTAAGGGCGGTTTTATTATGCGCGAAAACGACGGCGAAAATCCGGAGGTCGGCACGGAAAGTATTTCGTCCGATTCCGAAATCAAAGCTGAAATCAAAGCTGAGGATAAAAAAGAAAAACAGAAAAACAAGAGAATGGATTTTATCTCCAAAATAATCTGCGTCGTATTGGCGACTGTCATATGGTTTTACGTTATGCAGGTCGACAGTCCGCAGTACGAGCACACCTTTGAGGACGTGGAGATAAAGCTTTCGGGCTCGGAAACTCTCGAAAAGGAGCGCGGGCTTTCCGTTTACAGCGGGTACGGAAGAACTGTCGACATTACCGTAAGCGGAAAAAAGAGCGTCGTGGGTCGTCAGACCTCCGACGACATACGGGTCACGGCGGAGCTTTCGGAAATAAATACCGCGGGGAACTATGAGATCGCGCTGAATATTTCTCTTCCCGACGGGCTCGAGCTCGTAGAGGCGGAATACGATAAAATCGACGTGTATGTCGACGAGAGAGCAAGCGCGACTGTGCTCCTTCGCTCAAGGCTGACGGGCTTTACCCAGAGCAGCGAGTTTGAATACGGCGAGCCGACGACGGACGTTGATTCTATAGTCGTGACGGGACCGAAATCCGAAATCGAAAATGTCGACTACGCTCTTGTATCCGTCGACTTTTCGGGAATGGGAATTATCGACCGCACGACCTCGGCTACGCGCTCCGTTTCCCTTGTGGGAAAGGACGGAAGCACCGTTGACAATCCGTATATAAGACTGTCAAGAAGCGAGGCTCTCGTCACTCTGCCCGTTTATACCGAAAAGCTTGTTGAGCTGAGGGTCAACTGGTACAACGGTTTCTTTAACGAAACGAACACAAACGTCGATATATCCCCGTCGGAAATAAAGGTGAAGGGCGACCCCGCGTCGCTTGAAAACATGGATTATATAACCTTTGCCACAATCGACGAGAAAACGGTCGACGGGAGCTTTATAAAAAGCTACACCGTTGAGTCGGGAAACGACTATACGATTGTCGGGACAAACGAGGTAAGGCTTTCGGTGACTCTCGTCGGGACGGCTACAAAAACCTTCAGAGTGACTGATTTTGAGGTAGAAGCGGGGAAAAACAAGGTTCGGGTGCTTGACGAATTTATAGAGGTAACTCTGAGGGGAACTCCCGCCGTGCTTGACTCCGTTGAGGACGGGGATATTACGGCAAAGCTCGACGCCTCCAAATTCGACTCCGATTACAGCGGAAACGTTCAGAGCGAGGTCGAAATAGTTGTAAACGGAGTGCATGACAGTCCCGTTTATGAGATAGGTCAGTACACTGTAAATATAAGGGTGAACTGAGATATGACAGACAGGGCACAGGGGCTTATCGTCGAGAACATAAGAGTCCCGTATTACGCCGAGGACGGGGAAGTATTCGGCGAGGCTGAAAAAAGGCTCTCGGCTTTCGGTTTTATATCGCGCCCGTCGCGCCTTGAGATATACAAGAGGTCGGTCGACGCGCGTCACAAGGACAGAATATGCTTTGTCTGCTCCGTGTACGCCGAGGCGCGCTTTGCAAAGGGCGCGGATTTTGCCGACTTTGAAAAGCTTCGTACGGCGGGGATAAAAAAATGCGTTGACATGACCCCATCCTTTGTCACGGGTGGCGAGAAAATAGGCGCGCAGCCTGTGGTTATCGGGTTTGGCCCCGCGGGTATGTTCGCGTCGTTGCTTCTTGCAAAGCATGGTTTTTGTCCGATTGTTCTTGAAAGAGGCGCCTCCGTTGACGAAAGGGTCGCCGCATATCGGCGCTTCGAGGATACCTGCGAGCTGTCGGAGGAAACTAATATACAGTTCGGCGCCGGCGGCGCCGGAACTTTTTCCGACGGAAAGCTTACGACTCGGATAAACGACCCGTATGTCCGCTATGTTTTGGAGACGCTATGCGATATGGGCGCTCCCGACGACATACTGATGAGGGCAAAGCCGCATATCGGGACGGATCTTTTGCGCGGGATTGTGAAAAATTTTCACCGCGAAATCGAGCGGCTCGGCGGGAAGGTGATGTATTTGTCCCGCGTCAGCGCCGTTCGGGAAGGTTACGTCGTCGTAAACGGCGAGAGGATACCGAGCGGAGCGACGGTGGCGTCCTTCGGGCACAGCGCGAGGGACGTTTACGATTATATTATAAGAGAGGGGTTTGCCGTTGAGTCAAAGCCTTTTTCCGTCGGCGTGCGTATAGAGCACCTCCAGCGCGACATAGACCGCGCGATGTACGGCGACGAAGAGCTTTGCGAAAGGCTCGGACATGCCGAATATTCTCTGTCGCAAAGAAAGGGTGAGCGCGGGGTATACACATTTTGCATGTGCCCCGGTGGAAAGGTCGTTGCCGCCGCCTCGGAGTACGGCGGGGTCGTGACAAACGGAATGAGCGAGAGAAAGCGCGACGGCAAAAACGCCAATGCCGCCGTCGCGGTGTCTGTTCTCCCGTCCGACTGCTCGTCTGATGTGAGGCGCGCGATAGAGTTTCAAAGACAGCTTGAGCGCGCGGCATACAGCGCCGGCAAAATGAGCTACCGCGCTCCGTGTCAGAGCGTCGGCGATTTTATGCTCGGCAGAAAAGGGAAGATACCGACGCGAATCGAGCCGTCATACATGAACGGCAAGGTTGAGAGCGCGGACTTAAACACTCTCTTTCCCGGCTTTGTCACGTCGATGCTGAAAGAGGGAATACGCTCCTTCGGGCGAAAGATAAAGGGCTTTGACGCGGACGACGCGCCGCTTACGGGAGTTGAAACAAGGACTTCTGCGCCTCTCAGAATGCTGAGGGACCCCGAGACTCTTGAGGCGGTAGGACGGCGCGGGATTTATCCGTGCGGCGAGGGCGCGGGGTACGCGGGAGGAATCGTCAGCGCGGCCGTGGACGGAGTTCGCGTCGCGGGGAAGATAATAGAAAGGTTTTCTCCGCCCGAGTAGTCATGCGAAAAAGTACGGAAAATAGGCAATCGAATAATTTAAAGAATTTCGGCGCCTGCAAATTATCGACATATTTGACATTTGAATTATATCTCTGAATTTGTCAAATGTATATTATTCGATTTTTCGGCAGATGCGGATTTATAATATTTACTACGTCTGAAAAAACAGAAATTAAATTTAAAATTAAAACGGTTTTACCGAGGTGTTCGTTATGAGGCAGAAGGCTGTTGTCGACTCCGTTACCGATGAAAAGCGCGCGCTCGTAAGGGTCGAGAGAGCTTCGATGTGTGACGGCTGTCACAAAAAAAGGTGCGGGGACTCTTGCGCGATATATTCCGTTTTCGGCGGGGACAGGTCGTTTTCGGCAGTTTCGCAAAATGACCTCGGCGCGATGCCGGGCGACACAGTCATTGTTGAGACGGCGGACAGAAGCGTTCTCTTTTCGTCGTTTATAGTTTTTATTTTACCGCTCGTTTTAATGTTTGCGATTTACGCCGTCGGCGCGCGTTTTCTTTCCGAAAGAGGCTCCGTTCTTTTGGCGTTTGCCGCGTTTGCACTTTATTTTGCCGTCATTACGGTTGTCGAAAAATTACGAAAGCCGAAAAACAAGCCGAAGCTGAAAATCGTTCAAATCATTCGGACAGCTCAAACAAATCAAACGGCTGATTATACTCATAATTGAAAGTCATATTGAAAACGGCGGTAGTACGACCGATTAAATTTTTATAAAAGAAATTAGAAAAGATTAGAAAAAATCAGAAAATTAAAAAGAATTTGAAAAAAATTTAAAAAGAATTTAAAAAAGAATTTGAAACATTCGGGAAATTATCAAATGCAGAATTATCTTGGTTATTTTGACAGGAACTGGACGGCGCTTTTTAATTCGAGAGAGCTTGACGCGGACTCTTCCGTAAAGACTGTCTCCGACTCTCTCGGACTTGAAATGCTTACGTCGAAGATTTTAAAAATAAGGGGCTATGACACCGTTGAAAAAGCCGAGACCTTTTTAAAAAAACGCTCCGAGATGCTTCACGACCCTTTTATCATGAAGGATATGGAAAAGGGTGCGAAAAGAATACTTGACGCCGCAGAAAACGGCGAAAAGACAGTTATATACGGCGACTACGATGTTGACGGGGTCACCTCCGTCAGCATTCTCTGTCTTTATCTCAGAGAGCTCGGCGCCGACGTTTCTTACTACATACCGAGCAGAACCGGCGAGGGGTACGGAGTTTCAATCGCCGCCGTCGACAAAATATGCGGCGAGGGTGCGGAGCTTATCGTAACTGTCGACACGGGAATTACGGCAAACGCCGAGGCGGAGTATATAAGGGAGCGCGGGTGCGAGCTCGTTATAACTGACCATCACGAGTGTCACGGCGAGATACCGAACGCCTTTGCCGTCATAAACCCTCACAGACCCGATTGCGAGTATCCGTTTAAGGAGCTTGCGGGTGTTGGGGTAGTCTTTAAGCTGCTTTGCGCCATGGAAAAGCTTCGGCGCCCCGAGGACTCTCTTGCCGACTGTGTGAGGAGTATCGCGGAAAAGTACGCCGACCTTGTCGCGGTCGGAACTATAGCCGACGTCATGCCCGTTACGGACGAGAACAGACTGATTGTGAGCCTCGGGCTTTCGATTATGGAGAAAAGTCCCAATATGGCTGTCAGCGAGCTGCTCGCGGCGTCCGACGGCTCCTCGAAGTACAAGGCGAAAAAGAAGATAACGTCGGGCGTTATAGGCTTTACCGTCGCGCCGAGAATCAACGCGGCGGGAAGAATAAAAAACGCCTCAGTGGCGGTCGAGATGTTTCTGTCAAAGGACCGCGAGGAGACCGCGAGATACGCGGCGATGCTTTGCGAGATAAACCGAGAAAGGCAGGCGGAGGAAAACAGGATAGCCGAGTCCGCCTATGAAAAAATCGAAAGGGAGCACGATTTCGAAAAATGCCCCGTCATAGTTCTTGACGACGACCACTGGCACCACGGCGTGATAGGAATTGTCGCGTCAAGGATAACCGAAAAGTATAAGCGCCCGTCGATTCTCATATCATTTGAAGGGAGCGACTCGCTCGGCAAGGGCTCGGGACGGAGCGTAAAGGGAATGAACCTCGTCGACGCTCTGAGGTATTCATCGGATTTGCTCGTCAAGTTCGGTGGGCACGAGCTTGCGGCGGGTCTTACCGTTACGAGAGAAAATCTGCCTCTTTTTAAAGAGAAGATAAACGAGTACGCGAGAAAGTGCTTTGACGGCGAGTCGCCCGACACCTGCGTGACGGCGGACCTTGAGGTCGATTCCTTTGAAATAGGAATGGAGGCGGCTCGAGAGCTTGAGTATTTCGAGCCGTTCGGCGTGTCTAATGCCGTACCGGTTTTCCTGATGCGAGGCGTTGAGGTCGTGTCGGCGTCGAACGTCGGCGCGGGAAAGCATGAAAAGCTCACCCTCTCAAAGGACGGCGTCGTTTTCCCCGCGATGTATTTCAGACACAACGTCGCCGAGACGGACATATTTGACGGTGACACCGTCGATATTCTTTTCAACATCGACATCAACAGCTTTCAGGGAAAGGAAAGCCTGCAGCTTATAATTAAGGACATGACGCTGAGCGGCGCCGTTCTCGAAAAGGAGCGCTCCGACAGGCGCCGTCTTGCAAAAGTTCTTGACGGCACATACGATTTTGCCTCGGCGTCAGAGAGCGTCATAGCGGAGTCCGTGCCGACGCGCGAGGATTTTGCCGCCGTGTATTCGACTCTCAGAAGAGAGATAAGAATGGAGCACGACGAGTTCAGCATAAGGGGGCTCTCAAGGCTCCTTGCGGACGGAGGGCACGATTTTTCCTATGTAAAGCTGAAGCTTATAATAAAGATTTTTCAGGAGCTGAATCTCCTGTCAGCTGACGAGCGCGACGCGGAGCGGGAGATATACCGTTTCGGGTATACATATGCCAAAACAAAAACGGATCTTGACAAATCGAGTCTGTACAGAAAGATAAAGCAGTCCTTCGGCATAAAAGGGCAGAGATAGCTTTCGCGCCTTTGGGGGTAATATGGTTTTCGATAATTCAACCGAAAAAGATAAAAAAGAAGAAGAGAATAAAGACGTAAAAGACAAAAAAGAAAAAGCCGCGGATATAAATATCGACAAGCTTCTTTCAATGCTCAAAAGCAGTGGGAGAAACTACGACGCCGACAAGATACAGCGCTCCTTTGATTACGCAAAGGAGATGCACAGCGGGCAGTTCAGAAACAGCGGAGAGCCTTATATCGTCCACCCGATTGCTGTCGCGGAAATAGTCGCGGCGCTGGGGCTCGACACCGATTCGATTTGCGCTGCGTTTCTTCACGACACTGTCGAGGACTGCTCCGACAAGACAAATCTCAACGAAATCGCAAGGCTGTTCGGCGCGGACGTGTCGATGCTTGTCGACGGGCTTACCAAAATCGAGGACATCAACATAATCGACAAGGAAGAGGCGCACATGGAGAATATCCGAAAGATGCTCCTCGCGATGTCAAAGGATATAAGGGTCATTTTCATAAAGCTCTGCGACAGGCTCCACAACATGAGAACTCTTGACGCAAAGCCCGAAAACAAGCGCCGTATGACCGCTCTCGAAACAATGCACGTCTACGCACCGCTCGCTCACCGTCTCGGTATGCAGCGCGTGAAGCAGGAGCTTGAGAATCTCGCCCTCGCCTACCTTGACCCGATAGGGTACAGCGAAATAAGCGCGCACGTAGAGGAAAAGTACGGGCAGAACAAGGATTTTCTCGATAATTTAAGATATTCGATTTCCGCAAAGCTTGACGAATACGGAATCGAAAAATACACTTTAGAGGGGCGTGTCAAAACGGTATACAGCCTGTACAGGAAGATATACAATCAGAACAAGAGCTTTGACGAGATATACGATTTTTACGCGCTGAGAATAATCGTCAACACCGAGCTTGAATGCTATACCGCGCTCGGAATAATTCACGAGATGTTCAAGTCCGTCCCTGGGCGCTTTAAGGATTATATTTCGACCCCGAAGCCTAATATGTACCAGTCCCTTCATACGACGGTCATAGGTCGCGACGGCATTCCCTTTGAGGTGCAGATTAGAACGAGGGAGATGCACCATATCGCGGAGTACGGCGTCGCCGCGCACTGGAAGTACAAGTCGGGCGAGCAGAGCAGAGCAGAGGTAGACGAAAAGCTCCAGTGGATATCGAAGCTTCTTGACGTTGAAAACGAGGCGATTGACCCCGACGATTTCATGCACGCTCTGAAAATAGACATCTTCCACGACGAGACCTTCGTCTTTACGCCGAAGGGGGACGTTATCGCGCTCCCGCAGGGCTCGACCGTTATCGACTTTGCCTACGCCATTCACTCTCAGGTCGGAAACAGGATGGTCGGCGCGAAGATAAACGGAATGATAGCTCCGATTGACAAGATACCTCAGAACGGCGAGATAGTTGAGATAATAACGTCTCAGTCGTCAAAGGGCCCGAGCCGCGACTGGCTGAAAATCGTCAAGACCGGCGAGGCGAGAAACAAAATACGCCAGTGGTTCAAAAGAGAAAAGCGGGCCGAAAACATCGTTATGGGGCGCGCCGACATCGAAAAAGAGATTGCAAGGTGCGGCAGAGGCTCTACCGAGGCGCAGCGTCTGGAGATAATCTCAAACGTCGCAAAGCGAGTCGGTATGAAAGAAGCGGACGACCTTTGCAACGCTGTCGGTTACGGCGGAATTGCGGTATCCAAGATTGCATCCAAGATAAAAGACGAGTATGAGAGAATAGTCCGTCCGACGGAGCCCGCCGACATTATAACCGAGGCGGAGCAGGTCGTCACCAAAAAGCCGAAAAATATCCGCTCCGATTCGGGAATCATAATAAACGGAGAGGGCGGTTATTCGGTGAAATTTGCGAAATGCTGCAATCCTCTTCCGGGCGACAGTGTTATAGGCTTTATAACCAAAGGGTACGGCGTTTCGATACACAAGAGGGACTGTCCCAACGTTGTGCGGGGTATGCAGAACGAGGAATTTTTCCGCCGCTGGATACCCGCGGAATGGGACCCGTCCGTTACGAAGAGCAAGGGGTTGTACGAGGCTATAATTATTATTAAAGCCGAGAACAATATTTCGCTCATAGCCGAAATAACGTCCGCGCTCGCGGAAATGAAGGTTTCCGTAACTCAGATAAACACGAAAAACAGGACGGACGAGGAGATGACTCTGAGCCTCGGTATAGGCTGCAAGAACATCGACCATTACAATTCCATCGTTTCAAGGCTGAAAGGAATAAAAAGCGTGCTGTCGGTGACGAGAGGATTTAATCAGTAGGCAGTGGACAGTGGTCAGTGGGCAGTAGATAGTGGACAGTAGATAGTGGACAGTGGTCAGTGGTCAGTGAGCAGTGGACAGTAGATAGTGGTTTGCTGATTGATTTTTAATTTTAAAAAAGGAATTTATAAATCGGATGATTGCGGTGATACAGAGAGTTGACGCGGCGCGAGTGCGCGTTTCGGGAGAAACTGTCGGGAAATGCGGCGCGGGGCTTCTTGTCCTTGCCGCCGTCGCGGTGGGCGACACAATCTGCGACTGTGAGGCTTTGGCCGAGAAAATATCAAAGCTCAGAATTTTTTCCGACTCCGACGGGAAGCTTAACCTGTCGGTAAAGGACGTCGGCGGGGAGATTCTTGCCGTCTCGAATTTTACTCTTGCCGCCTCTTGCCGACGCGGGAACAGACCCGACTTTGCAAACAGCGCCCCGTATTCCGACGCCGAGCGTCTTTTCGACGTATTTGTGCGCAGGCTCCGTGAGCTTGACTTGAATGTTGAAACGGGTGTTTTCGGCGCCGACATGAAGGTCGAGCTATGCAACGACGGGCCCCTTACCGTGATTCTTGACAGCCGCGAGCTGTCGAAAAGCAGGAGCAAATAAAAAACGCTTTAAACAATAGTTTGAAAAGCTTTTAAATTATTTAATTATTTAAAATAAGTTGAATTTGTATGTGCCATGAGAATAAGATTAAGCGGCGACGTTAATTTGTTTTATGTTCAGACCTTGTGTCAGATGTTTTTTCCCGGCTCAAAATTCTCCGAAAAAACACAGCCGGAGCCGAATGAGCCGTCTGTTTTCGTGAAAACGGAGGAAAAGGACGCTTCCTTTGTATCGACGGTATCAATAAGCGTCGACGGCGCGGACTACGTCGGGGAATACTCTCTTTCAATTCCACCGGACGAGACGGGGTCCCGTTCGTCTATGGCGGCGAAAATCTCGGTCGGGAAGGCTTTTTTGCAGGCCGCGGACGCGCTTTTCGGCTTTGCCCCTCCGTGGGGGATACTGACGGGGGTTCGTCCCGCAAAGCTTGCGACGAAAAATTTTGAGATGAATATGACCACCGACGAGTGCGTCTCGGCGCTCATAAAGGATTATCTCGTCTCCCCCTCCCGCGCAAGGCTTGCCGCCGACGTTGCCCTTGCCGAAAGAAGACTTATAACGGGCGACGCGCGCCGCGCGTGCAGCGTTTACATCGCAATCCCGTTTTGTCCGTCAAGGTGCAGCTACTGCTCATTTGTTTCATTTACGTCGAAAAAGCTTCTGAGCCTTATTCCCGAGTACATCTCCGTTTTGGAAAGGGATATTGCCGATACTGCCGAAACTGTAAAAAGCCTCGGGCTGAGGGTGTCGTCAGTATATATCGGAGGCGGCACTCCGACGGTTCTGTCGGAAGCCGAGCTGTCAAGGGTACTTTCTGCCGTCGCCGCAAATTTCGACGTATCCTCCCTTGAGGAGTTTACCCTCGAGGCGGGGCGCCCCGATACGATAAATCCCGAAAAGCTCGATATCGCAAAGCGCTTCGGCGTGAGCCGTGTGAGCGTGAACACGCAGACACTGAACGACTCGGTGCTTGAGTCGATAGGACGCCGCCACACAGCAAAGGATTTTATGAGGGCGTATTCTGCGGCGGCGAAATCGGGTATAAAGGACATAAACGTCGACCTTATCGCGGGTCTTCCGGGCGAGACGTTTGAGAGCTTCAAGGACTCCCTTGATACCGTAATTTCTCTTGCGCCGTCGAATGTGACTGTACACACGTTCTGCGTAAAGAGGGCTGCCGACGTGCTGAGAGAGGGGCGAGAGGTGTATTTCTCCCGCCACGAGACGGCGCTCAAGTCTGTCGATTATTCCCGCGAGGCGCTTCGCGCGGCGGGGTATTTTCCGTACTATATGTACAGGCAGAAGAATACAACGGGAAATCTTGAAAACGTGGGATACTCTCTCTCCGGTCACGAGGGGCTTTACAACATATACATGATGGAGGAGGTACACTCCGTTTTCGGCGTCGGCGCGTCGTCCGTCACAAAGCTTGTCAGCCCGCAGGACAACGGGGCAAGAATCATAAGGCTTGCCGAGAGCAAGTACCCGTATGAATATCTGAGAGAAAAAAACGGCGCGGGAGAGAATGACCGCGCGGAGGATAAGCGCCGCAAAATATTTGATTTTTACGCTTAAACGCGGCGGCATATATGCAAATTTCTTTTTTATAAAACCCGTAATTTACAAAAACGTAAAATAACGAAAAAGGGGCAGAGCCGCTCATACGGCGGCGCGACATGTAATGGTGAAGCTCAGCTCGGCAAGTCTTGATACAAAGGACAAAGCCGCAAAATATATAAAAAGCTGCGAGGAGGATTTCGAGGAGTATATTTCCGCCGCCGTGCGTGAAATCCTCTCGCGCGAAAATTTAAAAGCGGTGACTCTTTCGGGCCCCACGTGCAGCGGAAAGACGACGACGGCGGTAAAGCTGACTCGCGAGATTGAGCGCGCGGGGCGGCATGCAAAGGTGATTTCGATAGACGATTTTTACCGCGACTCACTGAGATTTGAAAAAGAGCCCGACCTCGAGAGCGTATCCGCAATCGACCTTGAATATTTCCTTCGCTGCGTCGAAAATCTCTCGGCGGGGCGCGCGGCGCGCCTTCCGTCGTTTGATTTGTCACGCGGCGTCAGGGCTTCTGCGGCGGAATATATTCCCTCGGAAAACGATATATATATCTTCGAGGGTATACAGGCGGTGTATCCCGAGGTTGTCGAGTGCCTGTCGAATTTTAACAGTACGTCGGTATTCATAGACGTGACGCGCGGAGTGTCGGTCGACGGGGAAGAGTTTGACAAAAACGAGATACGCCTTATGAGACGGCTCATTCGGGACAGCCTTTTCAGAAATGCCCCTGCGGAGTTTACTCTCGGGCTGTGGGATACTGTCAGAAAAAACGAGGAAAAGAATATTTTCCCGAACTCTCTCTCGTCCGACTGCTTTATAAATTCATTTTTGAGCTATGAGATATTCGTAATGAGAAACAGGCTTTTGCCGACTCTCGGGACGCTCGACGGGTCGTCCTCGGAGTACGGCGCTGCGCAGGGCCTTTTTTCACGTCTCAGCCGCGTCGGAGATTGTCCGATTGAGGACTCGATGATACCCGCAAATTCGGTATTCCGCGAGTTTATCGGATAGGCTTTTTAAATAATCAAAATAATCAAAAATAAAAAATCAAAAAATTCGATAAATCTGCAATTCTCCGATATTTATTCTGTTTATCGCTGTTTATCTGCTGTTTGTCCGAGGTGAAGCATGAAAAATAATTCAAACGGTAAATCTGTCAGGGCAAAGGACACCAAAAAGCTGTTCTTTTCGGGTGTAATCGTTCTGACGCTTGCAAATATAATCGTAAAGGTAATAGGCGCTTTTCTGAAGGTTCCCTTACAGAATATTCTTCAGGACTCGGGAATGGGTTATTACAATGTCACCTACGATATTTACGTCTGGTTTTACACAATCTCGACGACGGGACTTCCTGTAGCGGTGTCGATAATGATATCGGGAAGCAGGGCAAAGGGAAACTTTGCCGACGCGAGAAAGATTTTCAGGGTCGTATTTACCATATTCTGCATCGTCGGACTTGTCGGAACGGCATCGATGATGACCCTCTCTCACGTGTTTGCGGGCGCGTACAAGATGACCGACGCGTGGTACGGCATTATGGCGATTGCGCCGACGCTGTTCTTTATATGCCTCTCGAGCGCCTTCAGAGGGTTCTTTCAGGGGCACCAAAACATGGTTCCCACCGCGCTGTCCGAGGTCATCGAGGCAATCGGAAAGCTGACGCTCGGAATCCTTTTCGCGCTGTACGCCGTAAAGCAGGGGTACCCGGTGTATGTTGTCGCCGCTTACACTCTCGTCGGTCTTACAATCGGCGCGGCGCTCGGAATGGTATACCTCTTTATAACGAAGCTTCTGTTTAAAGAGGAGGAATACAACGCGGCGCTCGATGTCGCGCCGTCCGACTACGTCACGCCGACGTGGGATATAATAAAGAGCCTTCTCATTATCGGTATACCGATAACGGTAAGCTCCTCGGTTATGAGCTTTACAAACGTGATAGACGGCATGATACTCTCCTCGCGCCTTCAGTCTCTCGGTTACAGCGAGTTCACCGTATCGACCCTTTTCGGAAACTACAAGACACTCGCGGTGACGATGTTCAACCTCCCGCCGACACTGATTTATCCTATTGCGGCGTCAATAGTGCCTCTTCTCTCGTCGGCGGTGTCGGGCGGCAAAAAGAAGCTTATCACCGATACAATGAACAGCTCCCTCAGAATAGGCGCCATAATTTCAATGCCGTGCGCCTTCGGTCTTTCGGCGCTTTCTTATCCGATTCTTTCGCTTATATTCCCGAGCAGCTCCTCGCAGATGGCATCTCCGCTTCTGTCTCTCCTTGCGCCGTCGATATTCTTTCTTTCAATGCTCTCGGTGACAAACTCGTTTTTGCAGTCGCACAAGTATCAGTACTATCCGATAATCTCGATGATAGCGGGAGCGCTCGTCAAGCTTGTCACGAGCTTTGTCCTTATAGGTATTCCGAACGTCGAGATGAAGGGCGCGCCGATAGGCACCTTCCTTTGCTACATGACGACAATGCTCCTTAACTTCTTCTTCGTCGCAAAGAAGATAGGGTATATTCCGAGTATCAGAAAGGTGTTCGTAAAGCCTTTCATATGCGCCGTTATTTGCGCCGCAAGCGCTTACGGAGTGAACTATGCTCTCAAAATGTCTCCGCTTTTCGGCGGAGCGGGGCAGGACTCCAAAATTGTCACGCTGATTTCCGTCGCCGCAGCGGCTGTAGTGTATCTTGTATGCCTTGTTATTACAAAAGCGCTCAGGCGTGAGGACGTACTGCTTCTTCCGAAGGGCGAGAAGATATGTCGAATCATGGAAAAATACAAAATGATTGGCTGAAAAACAGGATTTTTTGACGTCTTTATATAATTTTTTGCGGAAATATCAGGATATTGTGCCCGTTTTTTCAAAAAAGGCTTGAAATGCCCGTAAAATGGTGGTATACTGTATGCGACAACCACGAAAGTGGGGAAAAAAAGAAAGGACATAAAAAATGAATAAGACACAGCTTATTGAAGTAGTATCGAAGGAGACAGGACTTAAAAAGAAAGACGCCGAGGCCGCAGTAGACGCGACTCTCACAGCTATTGAGAATGCGCTTGCCGACGGTGAGAAGGTTCAGCTCATCGGATTCGGTTCTTTCGAGGTCAAAAACAGAGCTGCCCGTACCGGACGCAATCCTGCCACAGGCGAGACCATCAATATCCCCGCGTCGAAATACCCGGCATTTTCAGCCGGCACACCCCTCAAAGCGAAAGTCAACAAGTAATCCACGGTATATTTTTAAAGATACAAGGTCAGCCCCGACTCGGGGCTGACCTGTATTTTACCTTCCGACACGGACGAATAAAAACGTAAAAATATATTTCAAAATTAAAATTATAAAAGTATAAAAAATATAAAAAGGAGTAAGCGATGAGGCTTGACAAGTTTTTAAAGGTTTCGAGAATAATAAAGCGTCGGACAGTCGCAAACGACGCGTGCGACACGGAGCACGTCACGGTGAACGGACGGCGCGCAAAGGCGTCGTACGACGTAAAGTGCGGCGACGTTATCGAAATAACCTTTGGCGAGAAAACGCTTAAATTCAAGGTGCTCGACGTCAAGGAACACGTTTCAAAGGACGAGGCGTCGTCGATGTATATGATAATTCCCTGAAAGAAGAATACGAGTAAATTTTTCGTAATAATTGCCCCGTTTGCCGCATAGTATTTACTATCCGCACACGGGAGGAATGAAAATTGAACAGCGCTCAGAAAACGGTAAACGAGACAAACAATATTTATATTTACGACAGGGGAAAGGCGGAGCTGACCGGTATATATGACGTTCTGTCATTTACTGACGCAAACATCACGGTCACGTGCAAAACGGGCTGTATTTCCATAGAGGGCAAATCGCTTAAAATAGACAGCTTTGATTCGGCGACGGGGGAGCTTATCGTAACCGGCACTCTCGACGGCTTTTTCTATTTCGGAAAAAAAGAAAAGAGCGAAAAGATTGAAAAGGGTAAAAAGGGCGGGCTTTCAAGGCTTTTCTGGTGACGCTTGTATGACTGTTTCGATGACCCTGCTCGGAATAAATATTCTGAGAGCCCTTGTTTTCGGTATTTTCCTCGGCGCGTCATACGACGTTATAAGGATTATACGCGTAATGCTCGGAGCGTCGTCCTACGGCGCAAGAGACCCCTTTAAAAAAGTATACGAAAAGGGAATAAAAAACGTCTTTTGCGGAGTCGGAAAAGGATTTGCGTCACATGTGACCGTATTTATAACCGATATAATTTATTTCACCTTTGTCGGCGCCGCCTTTTCGGTTTTTCTTTTCTGCTTTAACTACGGCATTTTCAGGTGGTTCATATTTATTTTCGCGCTGCTCGGATTTCTGATATACTATTTTACGGTCGGGCGGCTCGTTGTCGGCTTTTCCGAGGAGATATCGCGCCTTATCATGCTTATTTTGAATCTCGCGATTTTTACGGCGCTGCTGCCTCTCAGATTCTTGCGTCATGTTGCCGCTTTGTTTTTCAGAGCTGTTTTATCTCCCGCGATAAACAAAACCGTAAAAGCTATTGACATCGGACGAAAAAAGAGATATACTGTTAAGTGTACCGAGAAGCTTTCCGAAATTGTTAAATTTAAGCTTTAATTATTTAAGATTTATTTAATGCGTGAAAAGTTAAAGGTGTAAAATTTAAAGGTGTAAAAATGAAAAGACCAAGACATAATATAATGCTCATGGCGGTCATAATATTTTTTGTTTCGTTTTGCATACTTTCGATTATAAAGCTCAACATCGGCATCAACGAGAAATCGAACGAGGCGGAGAGGCTGAGCATGAGCATAACCGAGCGAAAGGACGAGATAGACAGGTATGAAAACGAGCTCAGTATGCCGATGGACGACGAGTATATCAAGGATCTCGCGCGGGACAAACTCAATCTGCGCCTTCCCGAGGAGATAATTTTTTACAACGACCTTATTGACTGAAAAATACAAAAAGGCATTTTAAGCCGTTTTGGCTTTAAATAAATTTATAAAAAATGCGCGTCCCAAAAAGCGAAGACTTTTTGGGACGCGTTATTTGTTTTGATATGATTATTTGTTTTAAATAAATTTAAATAAAAGGGAAGTGGGGAGATAAAGCTTTGGCAGGGCTTAAAACTTTGACTCGTAGTCGCTGCCCTCAATACGCTTTTTCTTTCTCTTTGAGCGTATCAGAATTATCGGAACGGACACGAGCACAAACGCCGCGGCATATATACATATAAATACGATAGGATTAACGTCGGGATTTTTGAAAAAGACGTACCACAGCGCGCCGAGGACAAAAAAGCTTATCGTGTGCGCGAGCCAAAACGGAAGTTTTTTTGCGCCGTAAATTGCCGTGGAGAGGGAAATTGCAAGAGAAAACGCGAATATGCGGCAGACTGATGAGACCTCGAGCACGACTTTGATTTTTGAAAAGAGGGCTGCCGAAAGGCTGATCAGAAAGATGACGCAGGTGAATATGTAAGAGGTAAGACGGATGATTTTAGTTACATTTGAGACGGATGAGGCGGTGCTTTTGCCGCCGTTTTTTTGTTTGTTTCCCATATTGACTCCGATGAATGATTTTTTTAAGTTAGCGCAATGTTCGCACAGACCAAGCACAAAAAGTTTTCGCGCACTTTTTTAAAGTTCGCACGAACTTGTTCGGAAAGTTTTGGTCAAGCTTTTTTAAAAGCTTGCAGGGTCGAGGGGCAGAGCCCTCGTCGCGCTCCGCAGAGCGCGAAAGCTCCGATACGCGTTCTTTTTG
>CANRNZ010000017.1 GCA_947632135.1 uncultured Clostridia bacterium | reverse complement strand
TCGCGCTCTGCGGAGCGCGACGAGGGCTCTGCCCCTCGACCCCGGCGCCTTTTGAAAAAGGCGCGCGAAAACTTTTGTGTTGGGCGAGTGCGAACTTCAAAAGCGCCCTCAGCTCTTGAGGTACTTTCCGAGCGAAATGCAGCTCCCTACTATTCCCGTTATAACGCCAACCGCCGCAAATCCTAAAAGAAGAAAGAGATTGACGTCGTGGAAAGGTATGAGCTTTATCATGTCAAGACTCATAAGCACGCTCTTCTCTATATATCTGTACACATAAGTTTCAATTCCGTAAGCGAGAATGCTCGCAATCAGCCCGATTATTATACCCTCGAAAATAAAGGGAAGAGTTATAAACCACCCCGTCGCGCCGACATAACGCATGACGCTTATCTCATGCCGCCTCGAGTGGACGGCAAGCTTTATCGTGTTGATAATTATAAATATCGTTACGACAAACAATACCGCGAGGAACCATACAAAAATAAACTGAACTCCGTTTTTGATGCTCGATATCTGATTTGCAAGGTCTATTCTCGCGTTGACCTTGCGCACCCCCTCTATGTTGTTCGTAAGCTCGTAGTTGAGCGTCGACACCTTCGTCTCGTCGACGTATATGATATTGAATTTATCGGACAGCGGATTGTTTTCCTCCGTCACGTCGTCGTATAGGTGCGGGTCGATTTCCTTGGAGCTCTCCTTCAGCTGTTCGAGCGCCTCCTCCTTCGTGACGTGCGTCACGCTCTCTATATTGTCAAGGGCCTTTATCTGCTCCTCGACCGAGGCGATCTCCTCCTCCGTCGCGTCCTGATAGCAGAACACGACTATCTGATTCATCAAATTGAGCTCCTCGAGGTTCTTGTCTATATTAAGAACGAGAAGCGCGAAGCCGCCCATTACCACAAGGCAGCTCATAAGAACGGCGATGGACGCAAAGGACATTACCCCGTTGCGCCACAGATTTTTGAACGCCTGCGCGATGAAGTATGATATTTTATAACGCCTTTTCATTTGAACATACCTCCCACGTGGTCCTCGATTATCTTGCCGTCTCTCAGCATTACGACGCGCTGCCTGTAGTAGTCGACAAGATTTTTTTCGTGAGTCACGACGATGACCGTTTTGCCGAGCTTGTTTATCTTCATTAGGAGGTTCATAATTTCAATGCTCATCTTCGGGTCAATGTTTCCGGTCGGCTCGTCCGCGATTATTATTTTGGGATTGTTTGCGAGAGCGCGCGCAAGCGCGACTCTCTGCTGCTCGCCTCCGGAAAGCTCGGCGGGGAAGTCGTTTATTTTATCCTGCAAATTTACCGTATTGAGTATCGCGGGGACTCGCCTTTTTATCATCTTGGTGGGCGTTCCGACGACCTGCATTGCGAATGCGACGTTTTCGTACACAGTCTTATCCTTGAAGAGTCTGAAGTCCTGAAACACAACCCCGAGTTCCCGCCTGTAATGGGGAACCTTGTAGTTTGACATCTTTGAGAGGTTGTAATTTCCGACTATTATATCGCCGGAGCTCGCCTTTTCCTCGCGAAGAAGGAGCTTCATCATAGTGGTTTTCCCGGCGCCCGAGCGCCCCACAATAAAGACGAACTCCCCGTCCTCGACCTTCAGGTCGACCCCGTCAAGCGCGACCGTCCCGTTGGAATAATGCTTTTTGACATTTCTGAATTCTATCATAATAAAACTGCATGACCTTTCTGATTTCAAATTCCCGGACGGCAAAACGCATTACCGGAAACGGTATCATCTTCAGCCGAAGCCTCAGCCAAGTCCTTCTCTGATGTTTTCGGGCGCATTTTTCAAGCGCTTTTCGAGCGGCTTCGGTGAAAATCCGCGCGCTCAGAACTTCGTCGGCTTTGTGGCAAGGTATTTCTTTACCATCAGAGCCACCTTGAAGGTGATTGCGTGGTCAAACTCACGAAGGTCAAGCCCTGTGAGCTTTCTAATCTTTTCAAGCCTGTACACGAGAGTGTTTCGGTGTACGAACAGCTTTCTTGACGTCTCGGACACGTTGAGGTTATTCTCAAAGAAGCACTGAATAGTCATCAGAGTCTCCCTGTCGAGGCTGTCAAGGGAGCCGTTTCTGAACACCTCCTGAAGAAACATCTCGCAAAGGGTCGTCGGAAGCTGATATATAAGTCTGCCGATTCCGAGATTTTCGTAGCTTACGATGTTCTTCTCAGTGTCGAACACCTTTCCGACCTCAAGCGCCACCTGAGCCTCCTTGTAGGAGCGCGCAAGGTCCTTTATGTTGTCGACCGCGGTGCCGATACCGATTGACACCTTTGTGAAAAACTCCGCGTTTATCGTGTCCGCAATCGACCTTGCGGTCTTTTCGGTCTTTCTTGTCTCCGCGGGATTCTTTATTTCCTTGACAAGGACAATATCGGACTCGCTGACGCTGATTACGTAATCCTTGTTCTTATCGGGGAATATGTTCTGAACTATATCGTAGGGAAGCGCGTCTGTTTTCTCGGAAAATCTGATAAGGAAAACGACCCTTATATCCTCGGTGTTGAAGCGCAGCTCCTTGCTTTTTACATAGATGTCGCTCGGCAGTATGTTGTCGAGAATGATGTTCTTTATAAAAGATGTTTTGTCGTACTTTTCGTCATAAAGGCTCTTGATGTTTGACAGAGATATTGCGAGCAGGGAAGAATATTTCTTCGCGAGAGAATCCTCGCCCTCCACGAAAACTGCGTACTCCGTCTTTGTATTTCCTCCCAGAGGTCTGTAAGTATAACCGCCGACAGACACGCTGTCCGCCGTATACGCCAAGTTGTCTCTCGCGTCTTCCCGCGATTCACCGATTTTTACAAGGTCGCTGCATGATATGACGACTCCGTTGTCGTCAATCACCCCGATAACTCTGTCCACTGCGTCGCGCATTTGGTAGATTATTCCCTGAAATAAACGGTTCGACATCTTTTTTATAATCCTCCTGTATAATAGCTGTATAATTACAATACCCCGTATTGTACATACTCACCATATTTTACACCTTTTTTTGTACTTTTTCAATAGTATATTAAGTGTTTTTTCTAAAAAAGAGATATTTTTTCCGCTTTTTTTCATTGTTTTTTACAATATCGGCGTCTTATCGGGATCATATCGGAATTTTATCGGCGAAAAACAAAACCTTTCGGGCACGGCCGATTGCGCGGTCGTGCCCGAAATCAGGCGGCGTCTCAGAGTCTGTCCGCTATTTCGTATATGAGCGCCTCGGTCTTTTCCCAGCCGAGACACGGGTCTGTTATCGACTTGCCGTAGACATGTTCCCCTATCTTCTGCGAGCCGTCCTCAAGGTAGCTCTCTATCATAAGCCCCTTTACGAGCTTTTTGATATCGGGGTTTTTGTTCCTGCTGTAGACGACGTCGTTTGCGATTCTGACCTGCTCAAAGCAGTTCTTCGACGAGTTCGCGTGGTTCGTGTCGACGATGACGGCGGGGTTTTTCAGCCCCGAGGACATGTACATTTCGTTTACGTGAACGAGGTCCTCGTAGTGGTAGTTCGAGATATTTCTTCCCGAGTAGTCGACGTATCCGCGAAGTATTGCGTGCGCAAGCGGATTTCCCGTGCTGTGGACCTCCCAGCCGCGGTAGAGGAACGTGTGCCCGCTTTGGGCTGCGGTTATCGAGTTCATCATTATGGAAAGGTCGCCGCCGGTGGGGTTCTTCATTCCGACAGGCTCGTTAAGACCGCTCGCCGTCAGACGGTGCTGCTGATTTTCCACCGAGCGCGCGCCGACCGCGACGTATGAGAGAAGGTCAGACAGGTATCTGTGATTTTCGGGATAGAGCATCTCGTCGGCGCAGCTGAAGCCGTAGTCGCGCAGCGCCGAAAGGTGCAGATCGCGTATCGAGATTATACCCTTCAGCATATCGGGGCGCGCGTCGGGATTCGGCTGATGGAGCATGCCCTTGTACCCCGCGCCTGTCGTGCGGGGCTTGTTCGTGTAGATTCTCGGTATCATGAGAATCTTATCGCCGACCTTGTCCTGAAGAGTGCGCAGCCTTCCGATGTATTCGAGCACCGGCTCCTTTGAGTCGGCGGAGCATGGGCCTATAACGAGCAGAAATTTATCGCTCTCGCCCCTGAACACCTTCGCTATCTCGCTGTCGCGCTCGGCTTTGACCGCCGCCATTTCGTCGCTCACGGGATACATCTGCTTTACTTCCTTCGGTATCGGGAGCTTTCTTGCAAATTCAAGATTCATAACTGTGTTTACACCTCTTTTACGGTTGTTTGTTTTATTATTATAATTGTTACCGTTATCGTATTTATTTGTCAAACTCGGCGCGCCGCTCGCTCGACTGGCGCATCATTGAGCGCATCGTGTCGGCGTCGCGTTCTTCAAGCGCGCGCCTCAGCTTTTCGAAAGACTCGGAGAACCTGTCCATCTGGCACAAAAGCTTTTCCCTGTTTGCCAAAAACAGCTCGCTCCACATCTCGTCGTTTATCCGCGCGATACGCGTGAGGTCGCGAAAGGAGTCCCCCGTGTAGTTTTTTATCGTCGGGTCGTCGTTTGAGCACATGAGAGCCACCGCGATACAGTGGGTGAGCTGCGAGAGAAACGCTATCATCTCGTCGTGTTTTTCGGGGCTCAGCACCGATATGTTTGAAAATCCGACGGTGCGCCCGAGAGCCTTGCACGTTTCTATCGCCTCGGGAGTGTTCCTTTCGGTGGGAACGACTATATAGTTCGCGTTTTTGAAAACGCCGTCGTCGCTGAACCGTACCCCGCTGCGCTCGCGCCCCGCCATCGGGTGAGCCGCGATGAACTCAAGGTCGCGCCTCAGCATTCCCTGCACGGTGCCCGTTATGCTGCCCTTTACGCCTGTCACGTCCGTTATGAGAGCGCCGCTTTTGAAAAGGTGCTGGTTTTCGCGTATCCACTCGACAAAAGTGTGGGGGTACAGGGCAAACACCGCGATATCCGCCTCGGCGACAGCCTCGGGGTCGACGGTGCAGAAGCCCTTGTCGATTATTTTGTGCTCCGTCGCCCATTCGACGGTGGAGGGGCTTCTCGTAATCGCGCTGACGCTGTAGCCGAGCCTTTTCAGAGCCATGGCGTATGAGCCGCCTATCATTCCGAGCCCCACTATAAGTATCTTTTTGTTTTTATCAAGCATTCGGGCCTCGCCCGCGCCGTCACATTTCATTGTTTTCGTTTTCCGCCTTGTAATTATAATCGCTTTTTTATTCGTATTTATTCGTATTTCAGCCTTGTCGCCGCTCAAGCTCGATTCCGAGCTCCTCGAGCGCCTCATAAAAATCGGGATAGCTTTTCGCGACGGCCTGTGCCCCCGAGACGACCCCGCCTGTCAGAGTGCAGAGCAGGGAAACTGTCATCGCTATTCTGTGGTCGCGGTGCCCCGACAGAGCGCATGTTGGCCGCGACAGGCGCTCTCCTCCGACGGTTACGCTGTCCTCCGTTGCCGTCAGCGTCTCGCAAAGCGACACGCCGAACTTTTCAAGCTCCTCCTTCATTGCGAGTATCCTGTCGCTTTCCTTCATATGAAGTCGGCGCGTTCCCGTAAAGCGTCCTCCGCCGAGATACGCCGCGACGCCGAACATTATCGGCGCAAGGTCGGGGCAGTCGGAAAGGTCGCACGTCTCGCCTCTTTTTATCCTGTCGAAATATTCGGGATAAACTCTGTCCCCCTGCAAGGTGTCGCGCGATATTCCCTCGACCTTGACGTCTCCGCCGAATACGTTCAATGCCTCAAGGAACGCGGCGTTCGAGCAGTCGCCCTCGACGGCGGCGTTTACCGAACGGTATTTCGCGTCCTTCGGAATGTATACCGCGCCGTCCTTTATTTCGGCTGAAATACCGAACGTTCTCATCGCCCGAAGGGTCAGAGTTATATATGAAAAGCTCTGCGGTGCGCCTTCTATCTCGATTTTTCCGCCGCCCGATGCCGAGAGCGCGAACATAAGTCCCGTCACAAACTGACTGCTCTCGTTTAACGAAACCTTGAAGCTCCTGCTCCTCAGCGGCCCTCTCACGGTCAGGGAGTCCTCCGTCTTTGAAAAGTAAAGCCCGTTTTCGCGGCACAGCCTTTCGTAAACTCCGAGCGGTCTTGACAAAAGACTTTTTGCCCCCGTGAGAGTCACTGCGTTTTCCGACAGCAGACACAGCGGTATCATAAACCTCAGAGTGCTGCCGCTCTCCCCGCAGTACACCGTACACTCGGGAATATTTTCGGGTATCAGCCCGCCGAGTCTGTACGTCATGCCGCGCCGCCCATCGTCCGATATCCTCTCGACCGTGGCGCCGAGAGTTCTCAGAGCGCCGAGGGTCGCCCTTATGTCGTCGGAGAGCGCAATACCGGACACGGTGCTCCCCTCTGACAGAGCGGCGGATATCAGCATTCTGTGCGCCATGCTCTTTGACGGCGGCGCGCTGATTTTCCCTTTGGCGGTGCCTTTCTTTATTCTGACCTCGTATTCCCTCTCTTTTTCGCCTTCGCCGCGTGGGCGCTCATCTTTTTTTTCGGATTTTTCGGACTTTACGATTTTTTCGGTCTTTTCGGACTTTTCGCGTGAAACGTACTCCGTAACGGCGTCCATTGCCTCAAGGTATCCGTCGAAGCCCTTGCCGCTTATCGTTTTAAAGCACGCGGCGCGCACATAGCTTGTCTGCCTGAAATCCTCTCTTTTCGACACGTCCGAAATATGGACCTCGACTGTAGGGATTCCGACAGCCTTCAGCGCGTCGAGCAGAGCGACGCTCGTGTGAGTGTACGCCGCGGGATTAAAGACTATTCCGTCCGCCGTCCCGTAGGCTGACTGTATCTTGTCCACAAGACACCCCTCGTGGTTCGACTGGTATATCTCGACGCTCACGTTTCGCTCTGCGGCGTGCTCTTCTATTTTTCGGCAAAGCGCCGAGTAGTCCTCTCTGCCGTATATGTCGGGCTCTCTCAGCCCGAGCAGGTTGAGGTTCGGGCCGTTCAGTACAAGTATTTTCATATTTTGATTCTTCTTATTACTTTTTATTACTTCTTACTTACCGTTATCGGCGTTATTGTTTGCTTTTCACCTTTTTCAAATTTTATGATTTTTCGATTTCCAAAAGTTATTTGAATTATTCTTAAAACCGAAAAACAAAAAATTATCTGAAATTCATCTGAAATTTATCTGAAAAATTCCTTTTCGATAAGCGACGACACCTCGGATGAATCTCCGTCTCCGTTTACGGTGACGTCGGCAGAACTTCTGTATATGTCTATTCTCTCGCGATAGCGCCTCTCGAGGCTCTCGCGGTTCGACGACAGCGGTCTGTCCGCCGTGGCGCAGAGCTTTTCGGGGGAGCGGTCGATAAAGAAGATAACCCCGTTTCTTTTGAGCGAAGTGACGTTCTCCTCTCTCAGAACGGCCCCGCCGCCCGTGGCGATAACGGCGCCGTTTTTAAACGACAGCTCTCTTATAATCTCGCTCTCCGCCTGCCTGAAAAAGTCCTCTCCCGATTTTTCGAATATCTCGGGTATGCTCATTCCCGCTTTTTCGGCTATAAGCTCATCGGAGTCAAACAGCTCGCGGCAAAAGAGCCTTGAGAGAATCTTCCCGACCGTGCTTTTCCCGCACGCGGGCATTCCCACAAGAACTATATTGCTCTTTGCAAGCCTTATCGAGGAGTATATCCTGTCGAGCGCCGACATGTCGATTTTGCAGCCCGTAAAGAGACTTGACGCCGCAGCAGCCTGCGCTACGAGCATATACAGCCCGCCCGCGGCAGGAACGCCCATCCTCTCGGCTCTGATTACAAGATTTGTTCTGAGAGGGTTGAACACCGCGTCGAGCACCCCGCAAAGCCTTGGAAAACGCTCGGGACAAAGCGCGATGCTCCCCTCGCCGTCCGTATTGGGATACATTCCCGCGGGAGTCGTATTTATTATAATTTCGGCGTCGGCGTGACATATGTACGCGTCGTCAATACTCACGCATCCCTCGGCGCTCCTTCTTGACGCTTTTACGATATTTGCGGCGCCGAGGCGGCGCGCGGTGTAGGCGGCGGTCTTCGACGTCCCGCCGTTTCCGACTATCAGAACCTTTTTCCCGCTCATTGAAATTCCGGCTTTCTCGGCGAGCGCCTTCATTCCGAAAAAGTCGGTGTTGTAGCCGAAAAGCTTCCCGTCTCGGTTTACAACGGTGTTCACGGCGCCGATTTCCCTTGCCTCGTCGCTTATAAAGTCGAGGTGGGGAATAACCGTCTCCTTGTAGGGTATCGTTACGTTGATTCCCGAAAACTCCTTTTTTTCAAAAAACGAGTCTATTTTGTCCCTCGGCACCTCGCATAGCTCATACCTGTACGGCGCGAGCTTCGAATGTATTTCGGGTGAAAAGCTGTGCCCGAGCTTTTCTCCGACAAGACCGTATTCAATCATATTATTAACCTTTTTTAACCCCTGCAACCTGCCTTTACACGGCGCATTGCGCCTGATTCTCACAAAGCCTTACGCTCTCAGCCAATCCGCGCCGAATTTTTGAAACAGCATGTCTGCGGCGACGATTGGCAGAAGATTGTTTACGACGATTGCGGCGCGGTGGACTATGCACGGGTCGTGCCTGCCCTTTGCCTCAATCTCGGTGTTCTCGCCGCTCACAAGGTCGACTGTGTCCTGCTTTTTGAATATTGTCGCCGTCGGCTTTACACAGCACCTGACGACAATCGGAGCCGACGTGCTTATCCCGCCGAGAATGCCGCCGCAGTGATTTGTGAGAGTGACGAAATTCCCGTTTTCCGAGCGAATCGGGTCGTTTGCCTCGCTGCCGCGCATTTTCGAGAGCTCAAAGCCGTCGCCGAACTCTACCCCTTTCACCGCAGGAACGGAGAACAGCGCGTGCGCTATCACGCCCTCAAGAGTGTCAAACCACGGCTCGCCGACCCCACCGGGCATTCCGACGATAACGCTTTCGAGCACGCCGCCGACGCTGTCGCCGTCGCCTGAGGCCGAGAGGATTTCCTCTTGCATTTTCTTTGCGGCATCGTCGTCAAGAACGGGAAAATTCATATCGGAAAGTTTCTTTATTTCTTCCGCCATTTCTTCCGCCGTGCCGAAAAACTTCGCGTCCGAAATTCCCGCAATGCTTTTTATGTGAGTCGCCGTGAAAATCCCCTTTTTCTCAAGAGCACACCGAACGAGAGCCCCCGCCGCAACGAGAGGCGCGGTTATCCTGCCGCTGAAATGGCCGCCGCCCCTGTAGTCCTCAAAGCCGCCGTATTTCATATAGGCGGTAAGGTCAGCGTGCCCGGGGCGTGCGGCTCTTTTCATTGCCGTGTAGTCCTCCGAGCGCACGTCAAGGTTCGGTATTATTATGCAAATCGGAGTCCCCGAGGTCTTGCCGTTAAAAACTCCGCTCTCTATTACAAACTCGTCCTTTTCGCGCCGCGCGGTGGAAATTTTCCCCGACGGACGCCGAAGCGACAGCTCGCGGGATATTCTGTCCGTGTCGACTTCAATGCCCGACGGCATTCCGTCAAGGACAACCCCTATCGCGCCGCCGTGGCTCTCACCGAAAATAGTTACCGACAGCGCGCTGCCGAATGTGTTTCTCATACCGCGCTTTCACCATGCCTCTCTGTTTATTTTTTGCGCCCGAAAATATAACGAAAATATAAAATATATGAAAATTCCGTATTAGGCTGTATATAACTCTTATAAAAATTAAAATTTACGAAAGAAATTTTTCAAAATCGCCGATGGGAATATTTTTCATCTCATAGCTTCCGACAGAAGGACAAGTGACGACTGTTATGTCGCCCCCCGACGCCTTCTTGTCGTGAAAGACAGCCTCGGTAAGCTCACCCGCGCCGCACGGAAGAACGGTCGGAAGAGACAGCCTGTCGAGCACCGCGCCGAGACGCCTCCTTGTATCCCCCGAGCACATACACATCATGCCGACGGCGACGCATTCGCCGTGATACATCGTGTCAAACGCGAGCCTGCTCTCGAGAGCGTGGGCGACAGTGTGTCCGAAGTTCAGAACCTTTCTCAGTCCCGCCTCTCTCTCGTCCGCCTCGACGACCCTTTTCTTTATCCCGACAGCCCTCACGATAACCTCCTCGAGGTTTTCCCTCGCGCCGTTTTCTTCAATAAACCGAAACAACTCGCCGTCAAGGGTCGCCGCCATTTTCACCGCCTCGCTGAGCCCGTTTGATATCTGCCTTTCGGGGAGCGTTTCGAGAAGACTTGAGTCGAGCATGACCCCGCGCGGCTGCCAGAAAGCGCCGACAATGTTCTTGTAGCCCGCGAAGTCCACCGCGGTCTTTCCACCGACCGATGAGTCGACCTGTGACAAAACGGTCGTCGGAACGTTGTAAAAATCAATACCGCGCATGTAGGTCGCCGCGGCAAACCCCGCAAGGTCGCCGACGACCCCTCCGCCGACCGCCATAACAGCGTCGGTTCGCGTCATTTTTTCCTCAGCCATTCTCTCCCACAAAAGAAGAAGAGATTTTACAGACTTTGTCGCCTCCCCCTGAGGGAGAGTGAGAGTAAAGGAGCTTTTGCACCTTGACGCGGCCATTTCGGCATATTGACTCGGAACGCCGTCGTCCGTCACAATCATTACCTTTCTGTCAAGCTCCCATATTTTTGAAATATTTTGCAGCCCGCCTCTTTCGGATATAACGTCGTATACGCCGCCTGCCGTTTTCACGCTCAGCCTTGTCATATCGTATTCTCCTTTTCAAAGCAGCCTATAACGTTTACGTTGTTGCAGCACAGCGCAAGCTCCCGAAGCATCTGCTGTCCGTCCTTGCTGTTTATGTTGCCCTCGCCCTCCGCATAGAAATAGTAGTCCCAGCTGAGCTCCTTTGTCGGGCGGCTCTTCAGCGCTCTGAGATTGAAGCCGTTGTATCCTATAACGGACACCGCGCGCCCGAGAGAGCCCGCCTCGTTGTTTACGGTAAACGTCATTACAAAGCGGTTGTCGGCGGGGGAGGGGGCCTTTGGCGAACGGGAGAACACCGCAAAGCGCGTTGTGTTTCCCCTGTCGTCCTCGATATGAGAGACGAGATTTACAAGCCCGTATTCCTGCGCCGCCTCACCGCTCGCTATTGCGGCAAGGTCGCGCCGACCGCCGGCGGCGACCGTCATCGCGGCAATCGCGGTGTTCACCTCTTTTGTCTGCTTCCAGTTGTGCCGACGTATAAAGCCCGCGCACTGCCCCAGCGCCTGAGGGTGGGATATCACCTCTTTTATCTCGTCGACCGTCACCCCGGGCAGAGCGAGGAGATTCTGCACGACGTCGGCGTCATAGATCCCGTTTATATAGAGCGAGCCGAAGAACGCGAGGTCCATCACCTGCCCGACGTCCCCGTTGTAGCTGTTTTCGACCGGTAAAACCGCGCAGTCGCACTCGCCGTCCGAGGCCGCGGCGTAAGCCGAGGCAAAGTCGGGATATGCCACCGTCACACTGTCGGGGAATATTTTCTTCGCCGCGATTTCCGCAAAGGCTCCCTTAACCCCGCTGTAGGCGACCCTCATTCCCTCAAGCAGCCTGTGCTGATAGGATTTTGAGATATCGATAACGCTCTGAAGATAGCTTACGTAGTACGGCTTCAGCTCGGCGTCCTCGATTTTTTTTGCGCCGATATCGATGACCTCCTGCTCGCGCGCGGCGTCAAAGATTTGCAGACCGTGGTTTTTCTTGTACTCCGCAATCCTCTTTACGGCGCGCATCCTCTTCTCGAAAAGCTCCGCCATTTGCTCATCGACGTTTGTCACAGTGCGCCTTGCCTCGTCAAGCTCAGTCATTTCACTCACAGTCGTTTCCCCCTTTTTGCGCTCCGCAATTTATTTTTCGTGATTTTTGTGATTTAATATTATCCGTAAAATTATTTATAAATTTTTTTATGAAATTATTTATAAAATTATTTATAAAACGATTTGTAAATATTTGTAAAACTATAAAAATTTTTGTTTTGCTGTTTTTGCTGTAAAGTACGTCAAATCAAAACGACACACCGCACATATAAAAAACCCGCTTTCAGCGTTGTGCAACACGAAAAGCGGGCTGTATGTATCCTGAATTTAATGCTTCAAAAATACAGGCAGTCCTATCTTGTTAAAGTAAAAGCGGAAAAAATATGACATGGACACGAGCCTGTACTCCTTTCACAAATTTGTTTTATTTTACACTCATTTCCCCGATTTGTCAATAGAGACGGGAAAATTTTTGCCTTTTCAAAGCTTTTTGAAAATTTTTGAAATTTTTTGAGATTTTTTGAAATAATTTCGAAAAAAATCGGGAAGGTCTCGAAAAAATCTCAAAAAAGTATCGCGAAAATCACGCAAAAAGTCTCACAAAAAACTTTTTTCTTTAATCCTTGTATATCGGGAACTTTTCACACAGAGACACGACCTCTTTTGTAACATAGTCCTTCGTGTTTTCAAAGTCAGTCGTGACCTTCAGAATGAGCTCCGCGATAAGCTTCATCTCGTCCTTTCCGAAGCCTCTCGTTGTGACAGCGGGGGTGCCGAGCCTTATACCGCTTGTCACGAAAGGACTCTCGGGGTCGCCGGGAATCGTGTTCTTGTTTGCGGTGATGTGTAACTCGTCAAGCCTGTGCTCAAGCTCTTTTCCGGTTACGCCGAATCCTCTGAGGTCGACAAGCATGAGGTGGTTGTCCGTTCCGCCCGAGACTATTCTGAATCCGCGCCCGCCGAGGCACTCGGCGAGAAAAGCGGCGTTTTCGACGACTTTTTTCTGATACTCCCTGAACTCGTCGGTGAGAGCCTCGCCGAGAGCGACCGCCTTTGCGGCTATGATGTGCATAAGAGGACCGCCCTGAGTTCCGGGGAATACGGCCTTGTCTATCTGCTTTGCGTACTCCTCCCTGCAAAGGATAAGTCCTCCGCGCGGGCCTCTGAGAGTCTTGTGAGTCGTCGTCGTTACGACGTCCGCATAAGGCACGGGGCTCGGGTGAACGCCCGCCGCGACAAGACCCGCGATGTGAGCCATGTCGACCATGAGATACGCGCCCGCAGCGTCTGCTATTTCGCGGCACCTTGCAAAGTCGATAACTCTCGAATAGGCGCTCGCGCCGACGACAATAAGGCGCGGCTTTACTCTGAGAGCCGTCTCTTCCATCTTGTCGTAGTCTATTCTTTCGCTCACGGGGTCGACCCCGTAGGGAACGATGTTGAAATATTTTCCCGAAATATTGACGGGTGAGCCGTGCGACAGATGACCGCCCTCGGACAGATTCATTCCCATCACGGTGTCGCCGGGATTTAAAAATGCGAAAAAGGCCGCGAGATTGGCGTTTGCTCCGCTGTGGGGCTGGACGTTGGCGTGCTCGGCGCCGAACAGCTTCTTTGCCCTTTCCCTTGCGATGTTTTCAACGACGTCAACATATTGGCACCCGCCGTAGTATCTCTTTGCGGGGACGCCCTCGGCGTACTTGTTTGTAAGTATACCGCCGGCGGCGAGAAGAACGGCCTTCGAGACTATGTTTTCCGAGGCGATAAGCTCGATGTTTTCCCTCTGACGGGAAAGCTCGTCCAGACAGGCGGCGTTCACTTCGGCGTCGTATTTTCCAAGTTCTTCAAAAAAATTCATTTCACGACCTCTTTTCGTATCAGATATACAAAATGCGTACTAATTATACATCAATATCGTTTTGCTGTCAACGGTAAAAAAGACAAAGTATCTATTGTAAAAACTCCCCCGTTGTGCTATACTCACAAACGGGAAAACATAAAAAACCGAAAAAAACGGCAGAAAATAATAGAGTGTGAATACGAAAAACAAAAGAAACGGAGGCCCGGAGTTGGAAATTTTGTCAAACGAAAAAAATAACGCGGAGCCCAAAAATCCCAAAAATACCCAAAATCCCCAAAATTCCAAACAGGTAGAAATATATACCGACGGCTCGTGCAAATACAATCCCGGTCCCGGCGGCTGGGGCGCGGTGCTCGTATATAAGAAAAAAGAAAAGGAAATGTGCGGCGGGGAGGCCGAGACCACAAACAACAGAATGGAACTGACGGCGGCGATAGAGGCGCTGTCGGCGCTGAAGGAGCCTTGCCGCGTCACGCTCTGCTCCGACTCAAAGTACCTTATCGACGGGCTGTCAAAAGGGTGGGCAAAGAGCTGGAAAAGGAACGGATGGAAAAAATCGGATAAGTCCCCCGCGCTGAACGCCGATTTATGGGAAAAGCTGCTGGAGCTTTCAGACGTCCATACTATAGATTACGTTTGGGTAAAGGGTCACGCCGGTCATCCCTATAACGAAAGGTGCGACGCCATGGCTCAGGATATGGCAAAAAGCTATGAAAAGCTGTAAAAAAGCAAAAAACCGAAAAAACAATCCGAATAATCGGAATAATCCCAATAATTCGAAATGATTCGAAATGATTCGAAATAATTCGAAATGATTCGAAATAATTCGAAAAAATCGAAAAATCCGAAAAATCCGAAAGGAGCTTTAAGTTGAACGATATCACAGTATTCGGCGCATCTCTCGGCTTGATTCTTAAATATTTTCTCTTAATTTACGTCTGCGCGGTATCCGTTTTGTCCTCGATAGTCTGCATAAAGGACAAAATAAGCGCGAAGAAGCGCGGAAAACGGGTGTCCGAATCGGGACTTCTTCTCACGGCGTCTCTCGGCGGCGCGCTTTTTATGTTTTTAACAATGCTCGCAATACGTCATAAAACCCGTCACGTTAAATTTATGCTCGGTCTTCCGTGCATAATATTACTGCACGCGGCTGTAATATATCTTGTTTTAATTTAAAATAATTCTAAAACAATTCTAAAATAATTCTAAAATAAAAAGGAGAATCTGCATAAAATGAAAAAAACCGTATTGAGAAAGTACGCAAAACTTATCGTAAACAAAGGCGTCAGCATTAAAAAAGGAGATAGGGTAGTCGTGAACGCGGAGCTCGACCAACCCGAATTTGTAAAAACGGTCGTTGAGGAATGTTACCGCTCGGGAGCCTCAAAGGTCGAGGTCGAGTGGACTTACTCGCCGCTTACGGGGGTGCATGTGAAAAACCGCAGCATAGAAGTCTTGTCCGCGGTGGAGGGCTGGGAGGTCGAAAAGCTGAAGCACCGCCTTGAAACGCTTCCCGCAATGATTTACCTTATAAGCGAGGACCCCGACGGTCAAAAGGGAATGGACCAGGCCAAAAACGCAAAGGCGATGATGGCAAGGTCCAAAATCATAAAGCCGATAAGGGACAAGATGGAGGATAAATACAAATGGTGCATTGCCGCAGTCCCCGGGGCGAAATGGGCGAAAAAGATGTTTCCCGAGCTGTCGAAGGGAGCCGCCGTAGAAAGACTTTGGGAGGAAATTCTTTTTACGTCGAGAGTCGACGAGGACCCCGAGGCGGCATGGGACAGACATAACGCGGAGCTGAAGGGCAGATGCGAATACCTCAATTCCCTCGGGCTGGTAAGCCTTGAATACAAGTCCGAAAACGGAACGAATCTCACGGTCGGACTTATAGAAAATGCGAATTTCCTCGGCGGGTCGGAGAAAACGCTCCTCGGCGAGGTGTTCAATCCCAATATCCCCTCCGAGGAGGTGTTCGTGTCTCCGAAAGCGGGGGCGGCAGAGGGGGTAGTATGCTCCACAAAGCCTCTTTCGTATCAGGGGGAACTTATAGAGAATTTCCGCATAAGATTTGAAAACGGGCGCGCCGTCGAGGTGTCGGCGGAAAAGGGCGAGGGGCTGCTTCGCGAGATGATTTCAATGGACGACGGAGCCGCAATGCTCGGGGAGTGCGCGCTTGTCCCGCAGAAATCGCCGATTGCCGAGTCCGGTCTGCTTTTCTACAATACGCTGTTTGACGAAAACGCGTCATGCCACCTTGCGCTCGGAATGGGCTTTTCGAACTGCATAAAGGACTATGAGAACCGCACGCTTGAGGAGTGCCGAGACATGGGAATAAACGACTCGATGATACACGTAGATTTCATGATAGGGGCGGACGACCTTGAGATAGTCGGGGTAAAGAAGGACGGCTCGCGAGTCGAGATATTCAGAGACGGCAACTGGGCGTTTTAACGGGAACTTTTAAAAATTTGCACTCACCCAACGGGAAGTTTTCGCACTATGTTCGCACAGACCCACCACAAAAGTTTTCGCCCGCCTTTTTCAAAAGGCGGCAGGGTTCGGGGCGGCGCCCCGACTTTACGCGTTCTTTTTGCAAAGCTTTTTCCTCGGCTACTGAGTCAAGAAAAAGCGTCTGTCGGTTTGCGTTGTATAAAATCTCGGGGCAGAACCCCACCGACGCTTCGCGCCACCTCCCCTTTCAGGGGAGGCTCTGACCACTGGCCACCGGCCACTTCAGAAACTAACTTCATCGACGCTTTTCTTTGACGCAATCGGCCGGGAGAAAAGCTTCAAAAGAAACGCCACAAACGGGGGCTCTGCCCCTCGACCTCGCCACCTTTTTGAGCCACTCCCCACAAAAGCAAAGCTTTTGCGGGGACCCCAAGGGCAAGGCGGGCGAAAACTTTCGTAAATGGTCTGTGCCTCGCGATGAGGCGCGCGAAAACTTTTGTAAATGGTCTGTGCGAACTCAAAATAATTACAACAATCCAAACAGGAGACATTACCGTGCTTAGCGCAAACTGTATGTGCTGCCTCGTGAAAAGACAGCTCAAAATGCTCGATAATTATGACGACGAGGAGAAAAAAGCCCTCTATATGAAAGAGGCGCTCTCAATTATAGCCAATATGAAAAACGGCGAGAGCGCACCCGTCGCGGTAAAACGCCTCGACGGACTTTTCTTCGAATATTTCAACGAAAAATTCAGCTTCGAGGAAGAAAAAAGGAAATATAACGACCTCATACTGCAAAGAGAGGACGAAATACTCGAAAGAATCAATTCTTTTCGCAATTCTTCTCACAATTCTTCTCATAATTCTTCTCAAGGCGACAGGCTCCTTGCCGCGCTGAAATTTTCGCGAATAGGCAACTATATAGATTTCGGCGCGCTCCAAAGCGTCGAGGACAGCACGCTCTCGTCCCTTATCGACAGCGCACCGGACGACGATTTCAATATGACGGAGTACGAAAATTTTAAGCGTGACGTGCAGAATGCAAAGAGAATGTGCATTCTCACCGATAACTGCGGGGAAATCGTATTCGACAAAATATTTGTAAAGGTGCTGAGGGAGGAGTACCCGTCGCTCGATATAAAGGTAATCGTGCGGGGCTTTCCCGTGCTCAACGACGCGACGTACAGCGACGCCGTGTACGTCGGCATCGACAGGTACGCCGAGGTCGTATCGAACGGGAGCGCCGTCGCGGGGAATTATCTTCCCGACATATCAAAGGAGGCACTCGCCCTTATCGACTCGTCCGATTTGCTCCTTGCGAAAGGGCAGGGCAATTTCGAGACGATGTTCGGCTGCGGCAGGAATATTTACTACGCGTTTCTCTGCAAGTGCGAGTGGTTCGTCAGGCGCTTCGGAATGAAACGTCTCGAGGGCGTGTTTGTAAACGAGCTCAGAAAACCTTTTTCCGTGCAAAGCTCGACGCTCTGAGTTTGAGGCGAGGAGATCCGAACCACGCCGCCTCACGCGGGCTCTTTTCGCTCACCTTAACCATCAAAATAAAAAACTTTACAGCGGCTTCAAATTGTGGTATACTATACATAATAGTGGACTTGAGAGCCGCGGCGCGGCTCCCATTACCTTAAAAAATATATATAATATAATACACGGTACTGCATATAAAACTTTTTCGGGAGCTGACTTTCATGAGCAACAGAGTAAAAAAGGACAAAAGAAAAGTTAAGACCATGCCGCCGATGTCCGTCATCATTCCGTTTATAATGAAAAATCGGAACGGCAGCTGCAATCTTATGAGCGACAAAATAGACATTGTAAAGCCTGAAAAATACATAAGCGAAAAACGCGCCGAGGGAATGAAAAACCTCACAATGATGCATCTGATAATCGCCGCGTACTGCCGCCTCGTTTCGCAAAAGCCCGCGATAAACCGCTTTATCCGCGGTCAGAGGGTATACACAAGGCGCTCTATAGAAATCGCCCTGACAATAAAAAAGTCAATGACTATTGACTCGCCCGACACGGTTATCAAAATCACCCTTGACCCCTCGGCGACAATTAAGGAAGTATACGAGTCGTTCAACACCGTGATTACCGAATACAGGGAGAACCCCGGCGGTGATTTTGACGACACCGCAAAGTTCCTCAGTCATATTCCGACCCTTATACTGCGCAGCGTCGTCGGCTTTCTTCGCTCTCTCGACTATTTCGGTCTAATGCCGAAATTTATCGAAAAGGTAAGCCCCTTTCACTGCTCGATGTTCATAACCTCCATGGGCTCCCTCGGCATATCCGCAATATACCACCACCTTTACGACTTCGGCACTTGCCCCGTCTTTGTGGCGTTCGGCGCGAAGAAAAGGCGCTACGAGGTCGACTCCGAGGGAAACGTATACAAGCGTCAGTATATGGACATTAAATTTACCCTTGACGAGCGCATATGCGACGGCTTCTACTATGCCAAGGCGTTTAAATATTTCAAGGGCATAATAGACAATCCGTGGGTGCTCGATGTGCCGCCCGAGAGAGTCGTCGACGATATCGACTGACAAGGCGTATTCTCCGTACAAGTAAAAGGCGTCCGGTTTGCAAAATCAAAATATAAAAATTATAAAAATATAATAAATAAAGAAATCAAAATAAAGAATCAAAGCATGGAAATTATACTTGGAGTGGACTACGGCGACGTGCGCACCGGTCTCAGCGTATGCGACAGAATGGGTATGCTCGCGACAGGCGCGGGGTGCATAAAATGCGAAAACTTTAAAAAGACGGCCGAGGCTGTCGCCGCGGAGGCGGAGAAACGCTCGGCGTCAAGGATAGTCGTCGGAAATCCCATTAACATGAACGGCACCGAGGGGGCGCGCAGCGAAAAGTGCAGACGCTTTGCGGAATATCTCGCGCAGCTGTCGGGGCTGCCCGTCGAGCTTTACGACGAGAGGCTCACCACCGTTTCGGCGCACCGCTTTTTGTCCGACGCAAACGTCCGCGGCAAAAAAAGAAAGAACTCCGTCGACGAGCTCTCGGCGACTCTTATACTTCAGGATTATCTTGACAAGAGAAAAAACACGTCGATGTGACTCGGCGATGCAAAATAATAAAAGCATAAGACAAAATAAATACGCCGTAAAACCGCCCCGCCGCTTTTTAGCCGTGGGCGAACAGTTCTAAGCATTTTAAATATTTCTAATATTTTAAAAGTATAAACCGCGCAGTCGGGAAAGGAGGCGCAAAGGCAACGGAGACGCCGTCAAGGCCGAAAAGCTCGGAGCCGAAGGGCTCAAAGCTGAAAGGCTATGTAAGAAAACAGTATCTGCGTATAAAGAAGCCGTGGATACGCACCGTTATATATATTTCCCTAACCCTTCTCGTCCCCGAGTACGCGGCGCCGGTCTTTTCTCTTTTGGCGCTCATCTCGGCGCTCCGCGAAGGCGCGCTCTCAAAAAACGGTATCCGCACGGGCTCGATGCAGAACCCTTTGTTTATAATTTTCGTTCTGATGACAGCCGGGCTATTTATCTCACGCAACAAATTTTCAACGCTGTATACTGTCCTTTTGTGGCTCTCGGCGTGCTTTATATATATTGCGTTTACAACCGTGCTGACGACCCGCCGTCGGCTCGAAATGGCAATTTTTGCTATAACCGTGGCAGTCTCGATAAACGGAATCATCGCCGCGGGGCAGTTTTTTATAAATTCCGTCCTCGGCGTCGAAATAGACATGTCGCTCTGGAAGGGCTTTGACTCGTGGCTCCTTGCCAATCTGAGGCTGCCGCTTCTCACATACTACGGCGAGAACAGGACGGCGTCCACATTCTGCAATCCGAACGTTTTTTCGGAGTCGATGGCAATGCTGCTCCCATTCGCGCTGTATTTCGCGTGCAGTCACAGGAAGGACAAAAGGCACAATATCGCCCGCGTCCTCGTGCCGCTGGCATTTTACGGGACTTTATTCTCCTTTTCGAGAGGGGTATATCTCGCGCTGATTATAATGGTCCTGATGTACGCGCTTTTCCACATAAAAAAGCTGAAATACATTCTTATCGCTCTCGTCGTTCTGATTCTTCTGATTCCGTCCTCCGTTTACACAAGGTTTTTGACGATAGACGGCGTTAAAGAATTTCTCAGCGGGATAATAACCGATTTTTCGCAAAAGGGAACAAACTACGAGGGCTCGCTTCTTGACTCTCTGATGAACTTTATTGAGGCGGCGGTAACGAACGGAGGAGTCGAAAACTCGTCCCTGCTTCGCTTTGACACGTGGCTCTCCGCTCTGAAGCTTATAATCGAAAGACCGATTTTCGGTTACGGCGCGGGATATGTCAACGTGCGCGAGGTGATAATGAGCCGCGGCATACTTATATACCACACGCACAATTTTATTCTTCAGACACTTATGGAGGGCGGAATACTTCTTCTCGGGGTTTATTTCTGGCTTATGATATCCGTTTTCAAAAGGGGCTTTAATATTATTCGCCGCACATGCGCGCCGAAGCTCGGGCTCTCAATCGAGTGCTTTATTATCGCCTTTGTCGTGACGGGAATAACCGATTTGCCCCTGCTCACCGTAAAGCTCATGTATTCGTTTGCGATAGCGCTCGGGCTTACCGAGTCGGCATACAGCCTGTACTACGAGCGCCGCCCGCTGACGCCGCGGGAGGCAAGTCCTCTCGCCGCAAAGCTTGTAAAGCGAATAAGTACGTCGGGTATTAAAGAAAACAAAGAAAACAATAAAAAATAGAATACTAAAAAATTTCGGGGAAGCGCTTGCGACGCTTCCCCTTGTTTTCGGATATTATTAGATATTTATGGAGATTTATATAAAAATTTTTCAAAGATTTTTTTCGGAAAGAGTCGCCGCCATCACAGCCTTTATCGTGTGCATGCGGTTTTCCGCCTCGTCAAAGACCATCGAGCGCTCGCTTTCAAACACCTCGTCTGTCACCTCCATGCAGTCGATGCCGAAGCGCTCGCCGATTTTCTTTCCGATTTCCGTATTTAAATCGTGAAAAGCGGGCAGGCAGTGCATGAAATGACAGTCGTCACCCGCGGCGCTCATAAGCTCCGAGGTCACCCTGTACGGCGCGAGCTCGCGGATTCTCTCCTCCCACACGCTGTTGGGCTCTCCCATTGAGACCCACACGTCGGTGCATATAACGTCGGCTCCCTTTACAGCCTCGAGGGGGTCCTCCGTGAAGCTTATTTCGCCTCCCGTTTCGGCGGCGCACTTTTCGCACTCCGCGACAAGAGCTTTATTCGGAAAATACTTTTTAGGGGCTGCCGCCGTGAATTTCATTCCCGTTTTCGCGCAGCCTACCATGAGCGAATTTCCCATATTGAACCTCGCGTCGCCCATATAGACAAGCTTTTTTCCCGAAAGAGTCCCGAAATGCTCTTTTACGGTCAGAAGATCCGCGAGCACCTGAGTCGGGTGGAACTCGTCGGTAAGGCCGTTCCACACGGGGACCTTTGCGTACCTTGCAATCTCCTCAACGACAGACTGAGAAAATCCTCTGTATTCTATACCGTCAAACATTCTTCCGAGAACCCTTGCGGTGTCCGCGATGCTCTCCTTTTTTCCCATCTGAGAGGTCGAGGGCTCGATATAAACGGGGTGCATTCCGAGATCCCACGCCGCGACCTCAAAGGCGCAGCGCGTGCGTGTGCTCGCCTTTTCAAATATAAGGGCGATATTTTTCCCCTCGCACAGACGGTGGGGTATCCCCTTCTTTTTTTTCTCCTTCAAATCCTCCGACAAATCGAGAAGCAGATTTATTTCCTCGGGAGTGAAGTCAAGCAGCTTTAAAAAGCTTTTGCCGGTAAAATTATACATGTTCCAGTCCTCTTTATGCGCTGAATATGAGTTAAATATAAATTGAAATATGCGTCAAATATGCGGCGGGTATGCAGCAGGTATACAGTAAACATACACCGAAACGACTCGCATTGCCCTTTTTATAACCTATAACAGCGCATTTTTGAATAAATATTCAATTTAGTGAAAATTACCGAATTATTATACATCTAAAAGATAATGTTGTCAAGGGTAATTCGAAAAAATAAAATAAAAACAAGAGAAAAAATAATACGAAAACGAGGCGGAAAACAGACGAATTGCACATAAAAAATACCTCTTGACAAAACGTGCCCTTATAGTATAGAATGTAGGTACAAAAAAATGGAGATGAAATGATAAAAAGATGAGAACCGAAGACGAAAAAGATATAAATAAAGATTTGGAAAATAAGAATGAAAATAAGGATTTCGAAGAAAACGACGGCGACGAGGAGTACTTCGACACCGAGATATATACGCTGACCGACGAGGACGGAGCGGAGGAGGATTACGAGCTCATCGGGAAGTACATGGAGGGCGACGTCACATATAACGCGCTCATTCCCGCCGACGAGTCAAAGCAGAACGGCGAATATATCATACTTCGCCGCGAGGTCGACGAAAACGGGGACGTATATCTCGTCACGATAGATGACGACGAAGAATTTGACCGCATAGCCGATATATTTGACGACAGCTTCAACGACGTAGACTACGACGGCGCGGAATAAGGTTCGCTCGGAGTTTAAAATTTTAAAAAAATTTGAATTTGCGGAATAAGGCGCACGGCGCGGCATAAAATATTATCGAGCACGTTGTTCGCACTGACCAAGCACAAAAAGTTTTCGCGCGCTTTTTCAAAGTTCGCACGAACTTGTTCGGAAAGTTTTCGCCCGCCTTGCCCTTGGGGTCCCCACAAAAGCCTTGCTTTTGTGGGGAGTGGCTCAAAAAGGCGGCAGGGTCGAGGGGCAGAGCCCTCGTCGCGCTCCGCAGAGCGCGAAAGCTCCGATACGCGTTCTTTTTGCAAAGCTTTTTCTTGCGCTTTTGAGTCAAGAAAAAGCGTCCGGCGGTCAGCGCTGTATAAACTCTCGTGGCAGAACCCCATCGGCGCTTTGCGCCACCTCCCCTTTCAGGGGAGGCTCTGGCCACTGACCACTTCAGAAACTAACTTCACTGACGCTTTTCTTTGACGCAATCGGCGCAAAGAAAAGCTGCAAAAGAAACGCCATAAACGGGGGCTCTGCCCCTCGAC
>CANRNZ010000016.1 GCA_947632135.1 uncultured Clostridia bacterium | reverse complement strand
GACCCCAAGGGCAAGGTGGACGAAAACTTTTGTAATGGGTTCGTGCGAACTTTGAAAAAGGTGGACCAAAACTTTTGAAGTGAGTCTGTGCGAACAATGCGCGCTAAATCCCCTAACCAATCCTGAAAAAAAGCGAAAGGAAATAAATTCGTATGACGAACAAATTTAAAGCCGCTCCGTATATGGAAAGAGCAAACGATATCCTCTCAAAAATGACCCTTTCCGAAAAGGTCGGTCAGCTCGTCCTCTTCGGCTCAATGAGTCAGCTTAATATGGACGATATGAGACAGGGCAAAATAGGCTCCCTTCTGAACGTGCCCGACGTGAAAACGGCAAACGCCATGCAGAAAATAGCCGTCGAGGAGACAAGACTCGGAATCCCGCTCCTTATAGGACACGACGTCGTTCACGGCGACCGTACACTGTTTCCCGTCCCCCTTGCGGGCAGCGCGTCCTTCGACCTCGAAAAGATAGAACGCGCCGAGGCCGTCGCGGCAAAAGAGGCGTACCACGAGGGTATAAACTGGATTTATTCCCCAATGATCGATATCGCGCGCGACCCGCGCTGGGGCAGAATTGCCGAGGGCGCGGGCGAGGATAAGTTCTACGGCTCAAAGGTCGCCTCGGCTCGCGTGCGCGGATTCCAGACGATAAATCCCGACACGGGAAAACCCTACGCCTGCGCGTGCTTCAAGCACTATTGCGGATACGGCCTCAGCGAGGCGGGGCGCGATTACGAGGCGTGCGACATCGGCGAGAGAACCCTCTACGGAGAGTATCTTCCCGTCTACAAGGCGGCTCTCGACGCGGGCTCGATGAGCTGCATGAGCTCCTTTAACACACTGAACGGCATTCCCGTAACAGGCAGCAAAAAGTATCTGACGGAGCTCCTTCGCGACAACTGGGGATTTGAGGGGCTCGTCGTGTCCGACTGGGAGTCGGTAATGGAGCTTATATACCACAGAGTAACGTCAAGCGACGCCGAGTCCGCAAAGCTTGCGCTCAGCGCGGGGTGCGACATTGACATGCACTCGGGAGTTTACTCCGAACACCTCGAGGCTCTCGCAAAAGAAGACACGGAGCTGATGGCGGCTGTCGACAGGGCTGTGCTCAGAGTTCTGTGCGTGAAAATCGCGATGGGGCTCTTCGAGGACCCGTACCGCGACGAGGACAACGAAAAGTATTTTTTGACAAAGGAGCATCGCGAGGCGTCTCGTTCTCTTGCCGAGAGCTGCATGGTTCTTCTGAAAAACGAGGACGGAACTCTTCCGATAAAGAGAGACGGGAAAAAATGGCTTCTCACAGGCCCCCTTGCCGACGCAAGATTTGAAAACATGGGCATTTGGGGCGGACGCGGAAATCCCGAAACCATAGTTACGATAAAGGACGCCCTCGAAAAGGAGAGCGGCATCTCGCTCGAATATTTAAAGGGCTGCGAGGTCGAGGGTAACGACCGCTCGGGAATGAAGAACGCGGCGCGCCTTGCCGCGGGGTGCGACGGAATAATATATGTGTGCGGCGAGCCTTGCCAGTGGGCGGGCGAGGGCGGAGGACGCACCGATTTGTCCCTCGGCGCTCTGCAAAGCGAGTACCTAAAGCTCCTCTCGTCCCTCAGAAAGCCTCTTGTCACGGTGGTTCTCACCGCGCGTCCTCTCGCAATCGAAAACGTACACTCCTCCTCCCGCGCGGTTCTTCTCGGCTGGCAGGGCGGAGTAGAGCTCGGAAACGCGGTCGCCTCCCTTCTTATGGGCGACAAGTCGCCGAGCGGCAGACTTCCCGTCACCTTCCCGCGCAGCACGGGTCAAATCCCGCTATACTATGCGAACCTCTCGGGCGGGCGTCCGCGTTGGAAATATCCCCGCAGATACCGCGACTGCGACTCGTCCCCGCTCTATCCGTTCGGCTACGGTCTTACATACGGCAGCGTCGAGTACTCAAAGGTCACACTTGACAAGGAGAGAGTCACCCGCGGCGAAACCGTTACCGCGAGTGTGAGCGTAAAGAACACGTCGGACGTTAAGGTCAGCGAGGTCGTTCAGGCGTATTTCAGAGACGTCGTCAGCTCCGTCGCGACCCCCGAAAAGCTGCTTTGCGGCTTTGAGAAAATCGAAATCGAGCCGGGGGAGGAAAAGAATGTATCCTTTACCTTTGAAATGTCAGACTTCGCGTTTTTAAACGAAAAGCTCGAATATACGGTAGAGCCCGGAGAGTTTATGCTCTTTATCGGCGCCGATTCCACGACCGAGAACGCCGCGTCCTTTGAGCTTGTATAGAAAAAATCGGAAAAGCTCAGAAAAACCGAGAAAAACCGAGAAAAGCCGAGAAAAGCCGAAAAAAGGAGGAAGGACAAGTGGGAGACGGTGTCCGAGGGCATGCCGCAATTCCCGGCAACCCGGAGAAAACAGTGTGCTTTACGGGGCATCGGAACATTTCCGAGGCGGATATCGAGCGCGTTGTCCCGAAGCTTGACGGCGTTATTGAAAAATGTATTTTAAACGGATACAACGCGTTTATAACAGGCGGCGCTCTGGGGTTTGACACCGTGGCGGCGTTCCGCGTTCTCGCCGCAAAGGAAAGGCACCCCGAGATAAAGCTGTACCTCGCTCTGCCGTGCCGCAATCAGACAGTAAACTGGACGAGCCTCAAAAGCTTAAAGGAGTACAGAATAATAAAGGACAACGCGGACTTTATCGTCTACGTGCGCGATTTTTACGACGAGGGCTGCATGATGGAGAGAAACCGTCTTATGGTCGACTCGAGCGCCGTTTGCGTCGGATACGTAAAAAGGGCAAGCGGCGGGAGCGCCGCCACGATGAGGTACGCCGAAAAAATGTCGCGTATTACTATAAATCTTGCCTGACCTTTTCGGGTTCGCGGGCGTTTTAATATTAAATAGCAATATCGGGAGCGCCGTTTTCGGCGCTCCCGATATCTTTTCGGTATTTTTTCGATATTATTTAAAATAGGCGCTCGCCTTGCGGGCGGCAAATCGGCAAATTGCATAGTAAATTTCGGAGCAATTTACCGTGAAATATTATCCGCCGAGGCCGAAGCTTATCGTTATCGCCTCGTTTACCGCATTCATCATCTTATCGTCAAGATGTCCCATTTTTTCGCCGAGCCTCTTTTTATCTATCGTGCGAATCTGTTCGAGGAGTATTACGGAATCCTTTTGAAGTCCGACCTTATTTGCGTAAACATCAATATGGGTCGGCAGCTTTGTCTTGCCCACTCTGCTCGTTATCGCCGCGGCTATCACCGTAGGGCTGTACTTATTACCCATATCGTTCTGAACTATAAGTACCGGACGCATTCCGCCCTGCTCGCTTCCGACCACGGGGCTCAGGTCCGCGTAATATATATCTCCGCGTTTTATGCTCACGCTATCACTCTCCGTTATAATATACTTCCTTTAAGGTCTCATTTTCCTTTAGTATTACCTTGAAGCGTATGTTTTTAATCATTCTTTTTTATAAATACGGAGAATTTTTTAACCTGCGCTCTTACTTAAAAATATAATACGGAAATCAGACCTCGACTCAGTATATTCGGGAAAGTGGAAAAATGACACAGGCAAAGTCAGTCCTTTCGGCAAAGCGCTCCCTGAAAGGTCTCCCGCCTGTAGAGCTCCTTGTCGATTTCGTTTGCGACGGCGGTTTTTCTGAGGCTCCAAAGAGGCGCTTCAAGCTCGGACGCTTTCCCGTCGCCCGTCACGCGCCCGATTGCGATATCTCCCGGTATTCTCTCAAGCTGTCGGCATACAACGTCGACGTAATCTTTCATGCCGAGCGGGACATACTCCCCCCTTTTGTACATTTCGAAAAGCTTTGTGCCGCGCAGTACGTGAAGCAAATGGAGCTTTATGACGTCGGGGCGCATTTTGCCGACAGTCTCGGCGCTTTCTATCATATCGGAGGCGTCCTCACCCGGCAGTCCGTTTATAAGATGCACTGCGATTTTAATGTTCCCGCCGGCGCCTTTCAGCATGGAAAACGAGTCACAGAAGACCTCGAATGGGTAACACCTGTTTATTTTCTCGGCTGTCGCGTCGTGAACTGTCTGAAGCCCGAGCTCTACTGTTATCGGTATTATTTCGGAGACCTCGGACAGGACGTCTGTCACCTTGCTGTCAATGCAGTCGGCGCGAGTCGCGACGGAGAGCATAACCGCCCCGTCAAGAGACGCGCACTGCTTATAAATGCGCCGCAGAACGTCGGGCGGCGCGTAGGTGTTTGTGTGCGCCTGAAGATAGGGGATAAAAAGCCTGCATCCCCATTTTCGGCGCATCACCTCGCGCCCCTTTTCGTACTGCTCCGCGAGAGTTTCTGCCGCCGCGGCGCCGCTCGAGCCGTTAAGGCAGTATATGCAGCCGCCGCGGCCGCATCTCCCGTCGATATTCGGGCATGTAAAGCCCGCGTCGAGCGACACCTTTCCGACCTTTTCGCCGAAAAGGCTCCGCAGGTAATAGTCGAAGGTGTGATATCTCTTGTTTGAATCGGAATATTCAAACGGATTTGTCTCACGCTGCGTGGGTTTCTTTTGCCGAAACGGCTGTCCGTTTTTCATTTTCGGTTTATCTCCACCGTGTCCCCGAGCGCAAGAGAGTAGACAAGCGTTCTGTACACCCTTTCGTTAAACATTCTTTCAAGCGCCTCCCTGTAGTAAAAGAGCTGCACTCCGTGGCGCTCCTGAAGCTTTGCCTCGGCAAGTCTCCTGTCCCGCCTTTCGCTCACGCTCATTCTGTCCGTTTTGTAGTCCACAAGTATTATCCTGTTCTCGCTGTCCCTGTACACGAGGTCGACCACTCCCTGCACCGTTATATCCCTGCCCGTTTTTTCGAGCTCCTCACGGAGAAGAGGGTCTCTTGTGAAGTCCGAGGCGGGAAGCGCGGCGTTGAACCTCATCTCACGGTAAACCTCGCGCGAGGCAAGGACGTCCCGAAAAAGGGAGGTGTCGGAAAACTTTTCGATTTCGTCCTTTCTTACGAGAGATGCGTCCCTTTCGCTCATAAACTTCTTTTCGACAAGGCGCGAAAGCTCCTTTTCGACTCCGAGCGAGCGGAGTCTCTCGAAGTCGCAGAACTGCAAAAATATATGGGTCGCCGTTCCGACGTCGGCGGCGCTTGCCTTTCCCTTGACGTCGTCTGCCATATCCGCTTTTTCCGAAAGAAATCGCGGGAGCGGGACGTCATGCCGCTCGGAATCGAGCTCTCCATCTGCCGCCCTTGACTCGATGGCGTCCTGTATTTGTTCGACAAGGTCAAGCCCGATATCGCGCGAGGCGTCGTCAGTATCGAGAAGAGAGGGGCTGAGCTTTGACACCGTGACCTTTGCGGGTATGTTTCTGAGGCATCGCGACGGGTACTCAAAGGACAGGCGCTCTGAGTACAGCTCGAAAAGCTCCTCGGCAAGCCGCTCTGTTTTTTCCTCGGCAAGAGCACCCTCGTTATCCGCGGCGTCCTCTGTCGAGACGGTTTTCCCTGCCGATACGTCCTCGGCGCGAATAGTCTTTATTTCAAAACAACCCTGCGCCTCTCGCCCCGCGCCGAGCGCGGCGGGCAGGATGAAGTTTGAAAAGCTTTTCGCGGAGCGCTTTGAGTAAGGGGTCGGAAATCTGAATCTTTCCTCCGCTTCGGCTATCGCTTTTGCGGCGTCGGAAACGCTCATTGTAACAATCAGGCGCGACACCGCTCTCGTCATTGCGACGTACAGCGTGCGAGCCTCCTCGCTCACCGCAGCTCGCTTTACGTTTTCCGAGAGGGAGGCGCGGTGCGGGGTTTCACACATTATAAGCCCGCTCGCATCTCTCAGCTTCATCGCGGGGCCGATTGCGGGGTCGAAGAGAAAGTCCTTCGCGGCGTCCTTGAAGTTAAATCCCTTTTGGCAGCTGCAAAGAAAGCATACGGGGAATTCAAGCCCCTTTGACTTGTGTATCGTCATAACAGAGACGGCGTCGCTCGCCGCGGCTTTTTCCGCCGAGTCGATTTTTCCCTCCGTCAGCTCCTCTATGTACTTTATAAACCCGTAGAGCCCGAAGGATATACTGTCATGGTAGCCTCTTGCGTACTCGTACAGGCGCGTGAGATTTTTCTTTATCCTGTCGCACTCGCCCGCCTCGCCGCTTTCGGCAAGAGAATAGAGAGATAGCGAGTCGTAGAGCGACGAGAGGATTTTTGCCGCGCTCATTCCGGGCGCCCTCTTTCGAAACTCGCTGACAAACCGTACGAAGTCGGCGCACTTTTCTTTGAGAAGCGCGTTTTTTCCGCTCTCGGCGTATTCGCTAACGCAGAACCACAGCGGCGCTTTTTCGTTTTTTTGTCTCACGTCGAGGATTCCTATCATGTCGTCCATCGTGAAGTCAAATACGGGGCTTTTCATCGCTCCCGCGAGATAGACGTCGCGAAACGGGTTGTCTATAACGTTCAGTATGCAGAGCACGAGAAGCACCTCGCTCTGCTCGAAAAATTCGTCGTCGGTCATAACGGAAACGGGAATGCCGCGCCTTCTTAAAACGCGGGTGATATTCTGCGCGTCGGCGGTGCTCCGCGACAGAACCGCAATGTCGGACGGAGAGAATCTTTTTTCCGCGCCGCCGTCCGCATTGAGCATTTGAGAAATTCTTGATGCGATATATTCAAACTCCGCGTTTTGCGCGGGCGCCGCGCCGCTCTCGTTCTTTTCGTCTGTTTCTTCTTTCTCTTCTTTCTCGTCTTTCTCGTCCTTTTTGCCCTTTTCGTTCTTCTTTTTCGACTTTTCGATAACGCAGACCTCGACCATTCCCGCGCCGTCCGGGTTTTCCTTTGAAAACACAAGCTTGTCGCCTTCCTCGAACGGAGTGTCGCCGCCGTCGAACATGTATTCGGACACAAGGTTTACAAAGTCGATAACGTTCGAGTCCGAGCGGAAATTGTCGCTCATGAATACCGAGGCGCACCTCTCGCCGCTCGGCTCACACTCGGCGTCCTCCCCGAGGGTCTTCCACTTTTTTCTGTATGAAGTAAAAACGGCGGGCTCGGCTCCTCGGAATGAGTATATGCTCTGCTTTACGTCTCCGACCATAAAGCGCTTCATTCCGACGCCGAGCGCGGCGAATATATCGTCCTGAATCTTGTTTGTGTCCTGATATTCGTCTATAAATATGTATTTGAACCTTTTTGAAAATTCGTATGCCGCCTCGGTCGGGGAGCCGTCGGCATTGCAGAACACGCGGTGAGCGTAAATTTCAAGGTCGGAAAGGTCGACGACCCCGCGCTCCTTTTTCTCCGCCTCATATGCCGAAAGATACTCCGCGATTACCTTCGCAGTTGCGCGGCAGACTGACGCTGCGCGATGACCCGCCGCGCGGACAGCCTTGCCGTCTGCGGCGTATTTATGCTTCAGCGCGCCGAGGTCCGCCTTGAATTTATCTTTCATTAACTTAAAGCTCTCGCTTGCGGGACTCTTTGAGGTGTTTTTCCCGAGACTCGGCAGAGTAAACGAGAGCACGCTCTCTCTGATTTCGGTGTACGGCGCGCTTTTCACGCGCTCCGCAAGAGCCGAAAGAAAGCGTATGCTTTCGGATATATTCTCGCCGTACGCGCGCATCACCTTTTCATCTTTTGACAGTTCTTTGGCGTAATATGTGTAGGTTCTCAGATAATGCTCCGAGAATTCTTTCGTAAGCTCCCACAGAGTCCTGCCGTGAGGGGAGAGGAAAAAGTCCTTTTCCGCCATCGCCTCGTAGTCCGACGCCCAGAGCGCCATCTTTTCGGCATCAATCCCCTTTCTTGTCATCAGCTCCGCGATTTCAAGCAGGACGTCGTTTATTTTCTCCTCGTCCCGCGACGAGGAAAAGCAGTCCGCGAGTGTCGAAAAATCCCTGTCGTCGGTGTCGAAAAACGAGTCGATAACGTCCCCCATTACGGCCTTTTTCAGCACGTTCATCGCCGACTCTTCCTCAACTCTGAAGGACGGGGAAAGCCCGAGCTCTTTAAAAAACGGTCTTATCGCGCGGCTGAAAAAGCTCGATATGGTCGATATCTCGGTGCACTCAAGGTCGACAAGCTGACGCGTCAGGTAGTCCGACGACGGGCTCTCCCTCAGCTTTTCCCTTATCCGCCGCCCGATTCTGTCGCGAAGCTCTCCCGCGGCGGCTTTTGTAAAGGTAACTATAATTATCTCCCGCACAGGGACCCCACCGTCCGCGTCGCACACGAGCCGCGCGACCTTCTCGGTCAGAGTGGCGGTTTTCCCGCTTCCCGCGCCGGCGCTGAGAAGAAGCCCCTTGCCGTCAAAATCCATCGCGGCGCGCTGAGCCTTTGTCCAGCGCTTTTCGCCGCTTTTCAAAACGGTATGATTACTCATTTTCAGCCTCTCCTCCCTCTTTTGTGTCTGCCTTGTCGGTATGGCGGCAAAGCGGTTTGAACTTGCAGTACTCGCAAACCCTGCTGCCCTTTTTCGGCGCGCTCTCGCACATGCCGCTTCTCATTTCCTCGCTTATCCTCATAACGGTCTCCTCGGTTTCGCGGTACATTTTTCCGAGCTGCTCGAGAGTTTTCATTTTAAGCCCGTCCTTTAAGTCCTTTTCGTCAAGACACAGCGTCCCGACAAGGCGCTCGCGCCTCTCGGCCTTTACTGTTTCGTCGTCAAGATAAATTCCCGAGCGGCTGATTTTTCGCTTTGCGATTTCGGCGCCCTGTGACAAATCGGATATGTAAACGTCGGAGTCTGTCTCGTCGGGCAGAGCCTTGAGATAGAGCATCTCCGAGGGGACTATTTCCTCGCCGCCCGGTGCAAGCTTTCGTCTGAAATCGCAGTCTGCGCCGCGCCAGAGAGTAAACAGGTAAATAAGGAGCTGTAAATTAAGCCCCCGCTTTATGTCGCTCTCGCTGAATTTTGTGTTTCCGGTCTTGTAGTCGACCACCCTGACGTATACCTTGCCGTTCTCCGTGAACGTGTCGACTCTGTCTATTTTTCCGTATAAGGTGGCGGTGGTGCCGTCGGGCGCGGAAAACGTCAGCGGCAGCGGGGTGCCCTGCTCCCCCATGCCGACCGACAGCTCGAACTTGTACGGAGTATACCTGCTTCCCGCAAACTCCTCCATCAGCGCCGAAAGGAGCACGGACACGTTCCGCTTGAGCCTTGAAAAAAGATACTCCTGACGGGATGACGTCTCCCTCTTTCCCATTATCTGCTCTATGTACTCGGAAATTATCCTGTCCGTAATTTTTTCAGCCTCCTCTTTTTCAAGAGGCAGCCTTCTTCCTCTCACCTCGGTGAAGAAAAGCTCAAGTATCCTGTGTATGAGGTTTCCGACGTCAAGAGCGCCCACCGCGGCGACATGACTCTCTCTGAGACTCAGAACGTATCTCATGTAGTACGAAAAACGGCATTTTACGAATTTGTCGATTCTCGACTGAGTGAGCGCGAGATTTTTTGGAAATACCTTCTCGCTCGTTTCCCTTGATACGCGCTCGCTGTCGGCGTCAAGCGCGGCGCGGGAGACGCCGTGCCTTTTTATCTCGGGATATTTTTCAAACAAGCGACTCAGCGCCTCGCGCTCCTCGGGAATGCTCCAAAGAAACGGAGCCTCGCTCTCCGCGCTGCGGCGGCTTCTTACAAGCTCGCGTTTTGCAAAATCGGAAAACGGCGCGGGCGTGACTCCGATAAGCCTTTCAACCTCCCGCACGCCGATAGACGGGGACTGCGAGTCCTTTAAATTCGTCGGATAGGTAATTGTCACACTGTCCGACGCCATAGTCAGCGCTCTCCAAAAGCCGAACAGCTCCTCCCCGAGCAGCTCGGTACTCCTTTCCGAAAGAAATATATCGGCGCTCTCAAGGCACAGCTTGTCCGCGTCGGAGAAAAATCCTTTTTCGCCCACCGCGGCGGGGAACTCCCCCTCGGCGCAGCCGATGCAGATTACGTGCTTTATGTCGCGGCACCTTATGCCGACGGAGCTGCCGAGCGTCACGGCATCCACCCCCGCAGGTATCGAGCCGACGTCAAGGGTACCCGCCACCTCGGCAAAAAGCCGCGACAGCTGCCCCGCGCCGACGGGGACGTCGCCTAACGTGTCGACAATGGTGTCAAGCGCGTCAAGAATAAACGAAAAGAGATGAGAGAGCATGTCGGCGTCCTGCGCTCTGCCCTGAAGGCGCGCCTCGTCTGCGGCGGCGCAAAGCTTCTCATAGACCCCGAACGACAAAAGTATGTCGTAAAGCGCGCCGCAAACCTCCCTCACGCGCGCGCCCGAGTCAAACAGCCCCTGCAGGCGCGCGAGAGGCTCGGCAAGAATCAGCTTTACTCTGTTTGCGTTCTTTAAAACGGTCTTTCCCCACGGCGAGAGCTCACTTTCGTACCCCGCAGGGTTCATGCTCCAGAGCGCGCCGTCAAGGTATGCGCTCTTGCCGCGAAGGTTCCATGTCTCTACGTATTCCTCAAAGTTTGCCGCCTCCGTCGGATTTACGGGACAAAGCCCCGTCTTTATGCAGAGAATCAGCCTGTCCCTTGCAAAGGATGAGCTTATAACGTCAAGCAGTCCAGTCACAAGCTTTACGGCGGGGGAGGCGGATATTTCGCTTCTCGATGAGATGTGATACGGTATATCGAGCTTGTCAAGGCGCACGTCAAGTATTCCGCGGTACTTCTCGATATCCCGCGCTACTATTGCAATATCGGAGTACGCCGCGCCGCGCTCCGTCAGCCTTTCGATTACCGCGCCGACGGCGCGGGCCTCCTCATACCTGTCGCCGCAGGAAATTATCTCGACGCACCCGTCGTTTTTTTTCTCGCCCTCCTCGGCGGTGAAGTTCCAAAGGTTCCTTTCAAGATACAAAAGGGACTCCTTTGAGGTTCTGAGGTTCGTGTCGAGAGTCGTTTTTTTAATCTCGCTCCCCGCGCGCTCGGCGATAAGGCAAACCTTCTTATAAAACTTTTTTATGTGCTCGAAGTGCATCTCCCCGCGCGACATGTCAAAATCAAAGGTCATGTGCACGTCGTCGGCGCGGCGGATAATGTGATAGAGTATCGCGGTCTCTGTCGGAGTGAGGGAGAAAAACGAGTCAATAAACACCTCGCTCCCGCAGAAAAAGTCGCTCGTCCTGAGTGTTTCCTCAAGGGTCTCCAAAACGGAGAAACGGTCGCTTGAGCCGTTCTCGTCAAGCAGCGAGGAGTACGCGCCGTAGATGAGAGAAAGGTCGTGCAGGCGGTCGGGAAGGGAGGTGCCGTCGGGGGAAATCACCCTTGACGCCGTCTCGATGTCCGACGGGGTTATCCTGTTCATTCGAAGCTCCCCCACGGCGTCGAGCATAAGGTGAATGTACTTGTCCCCCCTGCCGTCGTCGCACCGGTACACTTTCAGCTTGTCGTTTACAAGCGAGAGCGCCGTCCACATTAGAAGGATTTTTTTGCCCTCTCCCGCGATATTGTATATAAGCCCTCCCTCTCGGCGCGCCACCGTGTTCGCAAGCCTCCTGAAGCTCACGATTTCAAGGTAGAGCGCCGAGGACGGCTCAAGCTCGCGGCATATCCTCTCCTCCCAAAGCACCGCCTGCTGCTCGGGCACGATAAGATACAGCTTCTTTCGAGTTTTAAGGGATTCTCTTATTTTTTTAACTATGTAAGCGCCTTTGCCGCTTCCCGCGCTTCCCGAAATAAGTTCCGTCATGTCATCACCCCCGCTATAGATTTTTAATGCCGGCGTCCCGTTTTTTATCCGTTTTTATTATCTTCATCGTCTTTATCATCTTTATCATCGTTTTTTGTCTCGGAGCCTTGAATATCATAAACGGCGAGGTCAGCAAAGAGCATGAAATTTCGCTCGAGAACCTCTCTTTTTCGCCACGAAAACGGATACGTCGCGTACGTACTCTCGTCCATTTTTGAAATTTCGGACATGATTTCGGCAGCCGAGCGCCCAAGGATGCGCCCTTTGTCAAAATACGCGGGGTACACGCGCTTTTTTTGCCCTGCGCCGTTCATCGGGCACACCTCGGCGCAAATGTCGCACCCCCAGGCAAAGCCGCTTTTTATAATGCGCTCCCGCTCCTCTTTTGAAAGCTCGCCCTTTTTTTGAGTCAGCGCGGAAACGCACGTCGTTTTCTTGGACTCCCCGTCCTCTCCGATACACCCCGCGGGACAGGCGGCCCTGCACCTCCCGCATTTGACGCAGCCGCGGGGCTTCTTTTCCAAGCGAGGGATCCCCTCGTCGGAAAGCTCCGAGTCAGAAAGGGAGGTGACAATTTCTCCGAGGAAAACATACGAGCCGCCCGACTCCGAAATAAAAAGTCCGTTTTCGCCGATGACCCCGAGCCCCGCCTCGACGGCGGCGCGCCTCTCGTCTATCGGAGAGTGGTCGGAAAACACCCGAACGTAGCGCCCGGGTCGGCGCGCCTCAAGCTCTCGCTTTATCTTCTTTTCGAGAGAGGCGAAATACGCGTGGTAGTCCCGTATTTTTGAAAAAGCAGCGATATCCCCGTCGTGAGTTCTCCCGCCGAGCTCCCGCGGCGTCGGATATATAACGCAGAGTATGACGGCGTTAAGCATGGAGATGCTCGGCGCGCCGCCAAGCAGTCTTTCCTTTGTCACGCGGCATTTTGACATCGGAATTCTTGAAAACGAAAAGACCCCCTCGTTTTCCAAAAGCTCGCAGAGCTTCAAAATACCACCTCCGCCGCGCGGCTGTATTGACACCGCCTGTAAATTTTTTGTATATATTTTTTATATATATATAATTAAGTATACCACGAAACGCCCCCTTCTTCAATAGCTCATTTCCCAAAACGGGAAATAAGAGGCCAAAAAAGCGCCGTGGGGACCTTTTATGTACGTCCGTAAAATTTGTAAGTCTGAAACACAATAATTTCGATTTAAGACTTGCTTTATGTATAAAATGCCAAAAAAGCTTGAAATGGAATTATATTTGTGATATACTGTATATGCTAATAATTATGGAGGACACATTTTTTGTGATTTGAATTATGGATTCCGGAACACATTACGCGGAATACGCGACAACTCAAAAGCCCGAGGGCAAGTACAGTACGAGACGTATACTTTTTATCATAGGTTACGTCGTTGTACTTGTCGGAATGATAACACTCGCGTCCCTTGTTTTCCAAGGCGGCACGGCGTTTCTTTTCGGCTTTATCTTCCTCGTTCTTGAAATAGCCCTCGTATTTTTCACATGGCGCTTCACGAAGCCCGATTATAAGTACGTGATAGAGGTCGGGGACATCAAGTTCTACACGAGCTACGGCAAAAAGTTCAAGCTCGTGACGGAAAAGAAGATAAAGGATATAGACGTCATAGCTCCCTATACCGACGAGTACAACGCGCCGACAAAGGCGTCCGACGTCTCCGCACTCTATGATTTCAGAGGGACTGTCAAAACCCCCGACGCGTATTTCGTTCTCTTTAAGGATAAGAACGAAAAGAAGACCGTCGTCCTCTTCGAGGCAACCGAAAAGGCCGTGGCGCTCCTCTATTATTACAATAAGGAAACTGTCAAGGCGGAGGGCTTTCGTCACTGAGTCTCTGCGGCAGTAAAAGCCAAAGGGCCGAAAAAACAAAAACGAATAACAAGGGCGGGAGCTTAGTTCTCCCGCCTTTTTTGTTTGATTTTCTTATTTTTACCTTGCTTTACTTTGTCCTTTGCCGCGCGCCCGCCCGACTTGCTTATTTATTTACTTATTTACTTACTTATTTATTTTGTAATGTTTCCCATAAGCTCGGCGAGGGTGTTTTCCCCCCAGCTGTAGTTTGTGAGATAGCTCCCCTTAAAGAGCTTTGAATACTCCTCTTTTCCCGACAGATAGTCAAACAAATCGCACCTTACCTTGTCGGGCACGATTCTCCGTTTTCCGTCCACAGACTCTATGACGTCGGAAATCCCGTATTCCTCCAAAATGTTTTTAAGCCGCAGCGCGACCTTGCGGTATCTCGCGAGGGTCACGGGGTTCACGCTTTCGTTTTCCCACAGAAAGCTTATCGCCTCGTCCGAGGAAACGTAGCCGCCGCGCCTGTCGACAAGCAGCGCGAACAGCTCCTTTGATTTTTTGTTCCTGAAAGCGATTGGCGTTGCGCCGACAAAGACGTCGAAATATCCGAACGTGCGAACAGTAACGGCCCTTTCCCCGCCGCCTTTGTCGGTTTCCGCCCCGTCGCCTGCGACAGCGGTGTTGTAGAGCATTACGTAGCGCGGCAGAGCGTCCCCGTCGCCGCTTGATGGCGCGGAGCAGACTGCCTTTATATACTTCTTTGTCCTGCTGTCGATATCGTAGTAGGAAAAGGTCTCCTCGCCGTTTGAAAGCAGCTTTTCAAAATCCGCGTAGTCGACGCTGCTGCGGGAGACAAACTCCTTTATCGGCGCGGGCTTTTCCATCAAAGAGAGCCATTCGTCCTTTGTAAAGCCGAAAAACGCGCACACGTTTTCGCTGGCGTAAAGCGGCTTCACACGCCCCATATTCACCTCGAACGCGGCAATCCCGTCTGTAAAGCGGCTCACTATGTTCTGCATGTTCTCCTTCAGCGAGCGGTTCTCGTACCTCAGATAGTCCGCGTCCTCGCCCTTCAGTACCGTCTTGCAGCAGAACAGGCATATTGAGGAGTCGATACTCAGTATTAACCCCGTATAAGTCTTTACGCTGCCGTCGGATGAGGTCGCCTTGAATTTTATGCGCGGCGGGCCGTAGTCCCGCCTTTCCGATTTTCTTTCGCTAAGCGAGTCGGATGAGTTGACAGAATTGAGCGAATAAAACGAGCTGAAAAACTCTCTGACTCTTTCCCTGTCCTCCGCGGTCACCATTCCGTCAATCCACTTTTCGGTGGCGTCCTTCATTTGCATCGGTATGTTTTCGAGCCGACGGAAAAGAGGGGAATTTGAGCTGTAAAGACATGTTACGGTGCCGACGGAAAGGTCAAATTCGAATATCTTGTCGTAAAGACCGCTCATCGCCTTGAGATAGCGTTTTGTCTCTTCTTCTTTTTTCGTGCGGTGCTGCTCTGTAATGTCAAGGCACACGCTCTGAAATTCCTCTTTTCCGTCCTCGCCGACGCTTTTTGTGACCCAGCCGAAAAGATGAGCTCTCGTTCCGTCACAGCGCAGTACGCTCATCTCTCCCGCGACAGGCGTCCCGCTTGTGTATATTCTGTTCATGTACAGCGCAAATTTGCGCCTGTCCTCAATCGGTATCAGAAGGTATATGTTCTCTCTGCCGTCGTCGGGAAAGGGCTCGGCGTCCGCGGACTCGGGAAAGCGCAGTATTTTCAGCATCTGCTCGTTCATGTAAGTGATTCTCGGTCTGTTCTCGCACGTGAATCTCGCAATACCGCATGAAAGAGTCTCCCCGAGCCGCCGCAGCGCGGCGTTTTCGTCCTTTATCTTTGTCTCCTCCGTTATATCTTTAAGAACAGACGAGGAAACAAGGAGCCCCTCCTCGTTTTTTTGTGAGCGTGAGGCGTCCCTTACGCGGATTATGCCGCCGTCCTTTTTTACAATGCGGTATATTTCAAAGTCCTCGCACTCACATTGGCGCAGCCTATCGAGAAAAGCGAGATAAATTTCGGCGTCGTCGGGGTGTACAACGGAGAGATATCCGTCCTCATTTTCGCAAAGGAGCTCATCGGCAGAATACCCCGTCATTTCGCACAGATTCTCGCTTGCAAAGCACAGTACGGCAGGGCATGTCAAAATGTGCCGGTGATAACCCGGCACGTCGCGGTTCAGTATTTCGTATGCTTCGTTTGAATTTAAATTATTTGAATTTAAACCTTGCGAATCGGGTAAGTCAAAGATGATGTTTTCCATTAGCCTCGTCACTCCGTGAAACGTGCAGCGTGAAAAGACACGCAAAAAAGCCGAGGAGCCGCCTCCCCTTTTTCGAACTTGATTATAGCACAAAAAATAGAGTATGTCAATTTTATAAGGCGCCGTGCCATCCTTGCCGTTATGGCGTGAACCTCGGCGCCGCGGCGCGTGTTCAAATGAGTCTTAAAATATTATAAACGCCGGAAATGTTAAAAAACTGTAAACAGTTTTAAAAATCAATTGACACCGGTTTTCTTTTGTGATATCTGTATCGTGACTGTAAAATATGTCAAATTCGAATTAAAATTTTTCAAAATTAAAAGGGAGAAACGCCATGATAAAGGTCGGAATCGTCGGCGTGCGCGGAATGTCCGTTGTCACCGCCATGAAGGCAATGCCAAACGATGTCAAAATCAACGCGATATGCGATTTGAGCTCGGATGCGCTTGAAAATATGAAAAAACAGATAGGCGACGAGGAGCTGAAATGCTATCGCGTCTATGAAGATATGCTCGAGGAGGCGGATATTGACGCCGTCGTGATATCCACTCCGATGCAGTGCCACGTGCCGCAGGCAATCCTCGCGCTCCAGGCGGGAAAGCACGTAATGTGCGAGGTGACTGCTGCCGTCACGATGGACGAGCTCTGGTGGCTTATCGAAAACGTCGAAAAATCGGGTAAAATCTATATGTACGCCGAAAACTACTGCTACATGCCCGAGGTTCAGCTTGTGCGACAGATGGTGAAAAAGGGCTATTTCGGCGAGATATACTACGGAGAGGGCGAGTATACGCACGACTGCACCTGCATTCGCAACTGGAACAACAAGCCCGGTTGGCGCTCGTACTGGCAGATGGGAACTCGCGGCTCCTTCTATCCGACGCACAGCCTCGGCCCCGTCATGCAGTGCTTCGACGACGACCGCATAGTCTCCGTCGCCAGCTTCAGCCCGGGAAACCACAACCCCTACGGGCTCCGCAACGACGACCTCACCCAGACTCTCTGTCAGCTTGAAAGCGGCAAGCTCGTCAAAATTCGCGTGGACACGATATCCCCCCGTCCTCACAACATGACATACTATCAGATTCAGGGGACAAAGGGCTGCTACGAGGCGCCGCGCGGTCTCGGCGACGTCGCAAAGGTCGCGGTGGCAACCGAAGAGAATCCCGACGGATACAGCACATGGCGTCCGCTCTCCGACTTCAACGATTTGCTCCCCGAGAGATTCAAGTCGGGCGCGGGAGACAACGCCGGTCACGGCGGCGGGGACTATTATATAGTCGCCGACTTTATCGAGGCAATCAAAACGGGAAAACAGCCCGAGCTGAACGTCTACAAGGCAGCCGAGTGGACCTCCGTCGCGCTGCTCTCCCAGCTTTCCGTCACAAATAACGGGCGCATTATGGAAGTGCCGAATTTCCGCGCGGGAATGAAGTGGGAAGAGAAGCGCATCAAGCTGTAATTCCCATCCGCGAAAGCGAAAAATTATAAAACCGATATTTTTGAAAGCTTCTAAAAATCAAAAATTTTTTAAAATCGAAAATCGAAAATCCGAAAACCAAAAAATGCGCCGTTTCGCCCAAACCAAAGGGAGAAACGGCGCTTTTGCATTGCATGGATTTTTTATAATAATTTACCGTTTGAATAATACATTGCAATGTTTCAACAGGCACAGCGAGCGTACATTCAATTCCTGTTTCCTCGAATATTTCACGTTTCAGCCCCGCGATAAATGATTCGTTATCTTCAGGTCCTCCGCTCGGAGGCCAAACGTATTGTCGTTTATATGGGATTCATATTACCTATTGACAGCTTTGATTTCTTTTTTCAGATACCGGATATTATGCGCCAACAGCAATCCGCTGTACAGTATGATTGACAGAAAGATAATAAGAGAAAAATCACGGCTTATGGAATATGTCTCCCAGTTAATACCCGATATGATAAGGTGGCTTATAATATAAGCGACAGGATACAAGCCGATACGCTCTACCCACAGACGCACATTTCGCCTCTTCCTTGTAAAGAACCATATGATTGCCGTAATTCCGAGTACCGCGGACGCGAGGATAAGATAGTATCCGAGCGCCAGTCTCGGCAGGGTAGTTACGCCTTTTGTTTCTCCGTCAATTTCGATTTGATTTTCGGCATAAGGGTCATATTTTGCAATGCAGACGTTTTCACCGGCGTCGTTTGGGACATAGAAAAGGGACATCGGCTTGCTTTCGTTCGCGACAGTAGTCGAAACGGTTTCTTTTCCGTTTGATTTTGAAAACCATTTGTCCCAAAGTGTTGTCCACGCTTCAATATCGCAAATGATAACGCTGCTGTCGTCTGGGTCATCGTGTATATCGTAACGGCAGTCGGTTACGTTTTTATCAAAGGTCAGAGTGAGTCCCTTATCTCCGCATTTATCAAAGGTCACAATTCCCTCGGAATACGGTTGATAGATAGGAGCGCCGAGCACTGCGAAAGCCGAAACGAACAGCGCGATAAGAAATACGGCGGTCAGCGCAATCGTCTGTATGCGTTTCATTTTCAGTTTTCGGCTGAGACTTTGCAAAGGCGCTGCTTCATTGCCGTTTTGTATCGGCTTCGGCTCTTTGATTTGCTCGTATTCTTTTCCGCAGTCGTCGCAGCTTTTTAAATGTTCGCAAACAAAAGCCGCCGTGTCGTCGCTGACCAAATTCTCCGCATAGAGAGGCAAAAGGTCTCTCACAATACTGCATTCATTTTTCATCGGTTTTGTCCCTTGTCCTTTCCTGTATCATTCTTTTTGCCCGGTGGTAGGTCACGCAAGCCCAATTATCGGATTTCCCGAACAAACGAGCGATTTGAGAGAAGCTCAGCTCCGCAAACACACGCCACATAAAGACTTCTTTGTATGTCTCGGGCAGAGTATGCAGTACCGCTCTTATCCTTTCGGCTTCCTCCCGCCTGATAAGCTGTTCTTCTGCGCTCACTTCCTCGTCAGGCAGCTTTGAAAGCTCTGCGTCGTCGATACTGTCCGTTCTGACAGATTTCCTGAGGTAGGTATAATAGCAGTTCTTTGCGATTTGACAAAGCCAAACTCTGATATCGCAGTTACCGCGAAAGCCGCTGACGGAGCGCATCGCCTTGAAAAACGTCTCGCTTGTAATTTCGTCGGCTATGCGCTCGCTGCCGGACAGTCTGCGAATATAGCGGAAAACATCGTCGAAATAGTCTCGGTATAATTCCTCAAACTCCGTCACTCTGCCACCTCCTTTCATCTATAAGACTTCTAAGAGAGCAAAACCTTACAATAAATTTAAAAAATTTTAAAAAATCCGAAAAATCCGAAAAACCGGAAAATCAAAAAAGCGCCGTTTCGCCCGAACCAAAGGGAGAAACGGCGCTCCTTGCATTGCATGGCGAGACGGACAAGAAAAGAGCGAGGCGGTTCTTTTAAAAAAGTCAACGCGCTATTCCCCTTGACTTCTCGCCTTAAATCGTGAAATCACCGAAAAGAGCCTGCGTGAGGCGGTGCGGTTCGGCTCTCCTCACTTTAATTTGTATTAGTAAATTCAGCAAAGGTTTAAGTATTTTCCGTACGGTTCTCTTCCCGATAAAATTTGGCCTGCTTGTCGAACATTTCGGTATATATCCCGCCGTTCGCATACAACTCTTTATGCGTGCCGTATTCGGCGACTTTCCCATTGTCGAATACAGCGACCGTATCGGCAAGCTGAACGGCAGAGAGACGGTGCGTAATCAGAATTGCGCATTTATCGTGAATCATATTGTGAAATTGGGTATAAATTTCATATTCCGCCATCGGATCGAGCGCCGCGGTCGGCTCGTCAAGAATATATATGGGACGATTGTGATACAGCGCCCTTGCCATTGCAATCTTTTGCCCTTCACCGCCGGATGGCTCTATGCCTTCTTCGTCATACCATTTATAGATAATCGTGTCATAACCGTTCTTGTTGCTGTTTACGGTTGAGGAAAGTCCGCTTTTTTTAATCGCCGACTTCAATCTTTCACGGTCATACTTGCTCGCCATGACAATATTCTCGCCAAGTGAAATATTATACAGCGCGTAGTCTTGGAAAACCGGCGCAAAAAGATTTATGTATTGAAAATAATCGTACTCATTGATATTGATACCGTTTAGCAATATTTCACCCTCGGAAGGCATATACAGTCTTGTCAGCAATTTAATAAAGGTTGACTTTCCCGAGCCGTTTTCGCCGACAATGCACAGCTTTTCATTACCGCGAATCGTAATGCTCATGTTCTTTAAAGCATATTTTTCACTTCCGGGATATTTGAAAGATACATTTTTGAACTCAATATAAGAATTTGAATCCCAAACCGGCGCTTTGCTTCCCATGTGAATGTTCTTTAACGGTATTTGCATAAATTCTATCAGTTCCCGTACGTTTAAGCTTAACATGGAAAGCTTGAGATACCCGTTTGTAAGATTACCTAAAGAATTTACAAACTGCAATACGATACCCATATATATTGTCATATTTCCAACCGCAAGTTCATTTTTAATAACCTTAAACACAAAGTAAATATAAAGAGCGGCGGTTTGAGCAAATGAAATTATTGCCGCGACAATACTGCTGTTTCTCGAATAGATTGAGCTTTTTATCCCGAATCTGTTTGCTTCATTTCGTTTATCGTTATACAATTTAATAAAATAATCTTTCAGATTATACAAACGTATTTCTTTGGCGTATTTAGAATCATAAAAATAACTTACGATAGGCCAGCCGTAACGATTATATTTACTGATTTCCTTGTCCACCGAATAAGTTTTTTGATTCAGCCATTTACCGTTAACATAGTTTGACAGGACAATCAGAATTACAAAAATTAAAATCAACGGGTTCAAAACGGATATTACGGACGCGCACATAATCACACTTATGATTGCCGATATAAGGCCGCTTAAATATTCAAAGGTGTCAAGGGTATCCGACGTCGTTCCCTCCGCGCGCTCCTTTATCGTTTGTATGTCCGGATTTTCCATGGATTCATAATCCATATCCGCGCAGTGACTGATAAAATCGCTTTTTACTTTAATCATAAAACGATATCGTAAGGCGTTTAAGTAAACATCCAAAGAAGAAACAACTATACTTTGTATACACGGAATACTTGCCGTTATTCCTATGAGTATAAGAATGATGCCGACCCTTCTTTCCCCCATTAACTCATTGATAATTAAACCGGGCATTGATACCAGCGCAATCGGCAGCACCGCATTCACGATTGATATAAAAGACTTTAAGAATATATATTTTTTCCCATCTTTAACACTCCAAATATATTTCAGCATATATTTGGTAGCATTTATTGTATTTTTTAAATTATGAAATGCTTTATTTTTCATTGTCGCAAATGCTTTCTTTATGATTTCATTTCCTTTTCTTTTATAATATCATGGTATCGTGATTTTGCCAATAGGCTTTTTATTTTTTTCGCTATTATAAGGAAAAGATGTTTCAGCAAAGCTTTTTTTTGCCATGACAAAAAATCCCCCGAGACTGCATTTTCTCGGGGGTATTCGATAAGAGGACATGGGATTAGATAATTAGATACTTATAAGCCCTGATTATCCTGCCACCAATCAAATTCGTCGTAAATTCCCCATTTTTTTCGAAACTCCGCTTCTTTTCTTGCCTTTTTCTCATCACGCTTCTTCTTTCTTTTCTTTGCATCGTAGTGCGAGGAAATGAGAAGCGCGGCAGGAGCGCATAACAGCCAAAGCCACGCTCTCTTTTTAGTAAACATAGGGTCGGATTCTTTATTCTTTTTCATAAGAATCACTCCTTAAATTTTATCGGCTCTGCAAAAGTCGATTTGCCACCTTCATTATCTATCCGACAAATCTATCCGGCAAATCTATCCGATAAATCTATCCGACATACGGGAAACTGCTTATTTCTTCTTTTTCGGTTTTGGCGTCGGCAGTTCCTCATACATGGCGTTAAATAAACCTGTCAAAAACTCTCTGCTTTCAACTTCGTCAACCAACAACATCTCTTTTGCTCCCTCATAGGGTAATTCATAGGTCGCTGTCGGCATATAGCTGATTGCTGTTTTTACAGGTTTTACAAGCAGCCTGTCATCATAGATCCCGCCGACGATCTTGCCGTTGTAATACAAAATATATTCACCCATCATCGCGCGGGCAGAAACGCCGCCCGGTTCCGACAGCTGCTCTAAAATAAATTCCAAATATTCTTTACTCGACGCCATTATTCCACCTCAAGTCCCGATAAGTATTGCGTGGTCAAGGAATCCAGCCCTCGTGCATAGAGGGCTTCCATGTCTGTCCGCAGTTGCAAACATAGTGGTCGATTACCTGCTGAGCGTAGGCATTGCGGAACAGAACCGTCTCAATTCTTTCTTCACCGATCTCGACGATATGTCCCGGATTTTGATAGGAATTGTGCGCAAAGCCGGCAGCGGTGCAGACGAAAGCGCTCACGTTGGCATCATTCACGGCGGTGTGTTTGCGCCATTCTTCCTCCGGGTCGTCACCGTAGATCGTGTCGCCGGTCGCCTTGTATTCTTTCATGAGCATAAGATCGCAAACAGGACATTTATAAATCCAGATTTCAGTTCCTTCAGCGCTGGTAAACAACGTTTTTGTGTAAGTTACGCCGGCGTGCGCTTTGCTGAACTCCTCCGCGCGGTGCGCGTTCAATTCGTCAAACGCGTACATACTTTTGTCCGACACGAGATGTCTCACCACTTGTGTCTCGATGAAGTCGTCACGCGGGATCGTGACTATTTCATATTTGTACTGCACTGCGCCGCAATTGTATCCGCATCCGCAGGCAATCTCATGATAAATATAGTCGGAGGGAACCATGATCTTCTGATACTCCGCATCGTGGTGAATGGTTCTGTATACCGGCTGCCAGTTGTGGGTATGTTCGGCTTTAGCGCTCTGTGTCGGTTTGCTTGTCCCGGTCGGCTTGGCGCTTTCCTCGGGCTTAGCGCTCTCTGTCTGTTTTTCGGTTTCGGTCGGTTTGGCGCTTTCCTCGGGCTTAGCGCTCTCTGTCTGTTTTTCGGTTTCGGTCGGTTTGGCGCTTTCTTCGGGTTTATCGCTCTCTGTCTGTTTTCCGGTTTCGGTCGGCTTGGCGCTTTCATCAGGCTCAGAGCTCTCTGAGGGTTTTACGGAAGAAGACTCATCGGGGCTCATACCGCTTAATCCTTCGGCAGGGGAAGATTCCTTGGCGGTATCGTCCTGTTCTTCAGTGAAAGACACACTCACCTCTGCAGTCTTACCGCAGCCGTTTAAGGCGGCGGTCACTGTGAGGGTTGCCAGCAGCAGCGCGATAATTCTGAGCTTTTTCATTTTTCCTTGCTCCTTTTGCTTTCGTGTTTTTGCTTACACTCAATAATGCGCTTCTAAAACTCTGTCGTAAGTTTCAAAAAAAGTAACGTTTATGCGGCTCTACGACGCCTTCCAACGCCTTCCAACGCCTTCCAGCAACGAAGCCGACGCTTTCGGGTACTATCATCTACTAACTATGAAGTCAACCGATTAACGTTTTTAATTTTCGGGGTTTACGACAGCGTTTTGCCGTAAATTTGCTGTAAAACTCGCTCGTCCGTTCGTCGTAAATTTGTCGTAAATTTGTCGTAGCCCCTGCTTTTGGGTAGGCCTCCGGATTAAAAAACCTCGAATATCCTATCAAGCCCCGAATTTCATAAGGTTCAGTCCGAAAGCGGCTTCATCATGGGGAACAGCAACAGAATAAAATCTTTTGATTTATCAAGTTTTTTCGTTTTAATTAGCTTGATTTATACTGAATTATACGAATTTTCGCAGGATTGTTTTTATTTTCGCTTAGCCTCCGACCTACCCACAAAAGCAAAATAGAACCGATTCAGCCGAATTTTGGGTGGTTTTTTGTCGGTTATCCGCTGTTTTATGAGCGAAAAAAGTCATTTCAGAATCGGCGCTTAATATTATCAGCAAACAAGCGGCGATTGTCACAGGCAAAATATGCTTTTGATTAGCTGCTTCCCCGTATTTGTTTTGACGAATTGATTCAGAAAATTTTCTACGGCATTCCTGTCATATCCGTTTTCTGAAGCGTTGACGATATAATCCGCTTCTATAAGGATTTGATAATCTATACCGTCAAT
>CANRNZ010000015.1 GCA_947632135.1 uncultured Clostridia bacterium | reverse complement strand
TGATGTTCTTTCAGATAATTTAGGTGCATACGTCCATACTTTCCGATGGGACGACTGTCTGTGTCCGGCAGTATGAGCTTTGGGAGAAGATAATCTCCTTCGACCCGGTATGTACCGCCCATTTGTTCAAATAGTGATTTCATTGACGGCTCCTTTTCGTGTGTTGATTTTGCTTGCAGTTTGAGGTCTGCGCCTGTATGCTCCTTTCCTCATAACTGCTTTTTCAAATCGTCACAAATGAGCCGCAGTCATGATGTAATTTTCGAGGGAGAAACCCTCCTTTATAAATTACATCATGGTTGGTGATGGAGTTTGATTCATCGGCGTCGGCTTTTACATCGTCTACGGACAGGCGGCAGTAAAGCGCCGTGATTTTTTCTTCTGTTTGCCCAATTGATTTGTTTACTGTTGTCATTTTGAAAATTCTCCTTTCCGACAACCGGGCGCTGCAAAGGCTATCATAGTCTACAACGCCCGGACGTCTTTTTCCAATGTGTGAAATTAAATCAGCTTTTCCGAGAGGATCAGCCTCTTGAATTGCTCAAGTACGCTTTCTTTACCCTTTGTGCTGAAATGGGTTCTGATGTCGTAGGTTGTTCCGCCGATTTTCAGAGAAAATTCGTCCTCTCCCCGAAAACAGACCAATTCGCCGCTTTCAATACAAGCGTCGGAATTTTCGCACGGGAGCGATTCGGAGACATCTTCCTCAACTGGCTTCGGCGGAAGCATCCAGATAACGTTGGGGCTGAGTGTGAAACCGTCATTTGCTTTCATGTTCGTTCACCTCACCTTTCGTCCCGGCTTTTCTGCCGGATGAGGAATTTACGGTAATGCTCGCAGGCTTTGAGGACGAAATCCTCTGCCTGTTTCGGGTTGGCGTTTGGAAGATATTTGCGAATTTGCTCCATCGGCAGTTTGAACATCTCTCGCTGGTTTGCTTTTTCCTCCCGCATGACGTCCTCGATGACCGCATCGGTAAGCAGTCCGTCTCGATCCGCCTTATGAAATCGGAACGCCTGCGAGTAGGACGGGGTGCAGTCGTTGATCTCGCATTGCTCTAAAATCGCATTCTGTGCCCACGGTTCCAGATAGGAAAGCTCCACGCCCACGGAAAGCGCCATATTGCCTTCGTCCATCTTGTCGAGAAATTCGGGGATCAGGTAGGTCAAGCGTATATAACGCTGAACGGTCTTGTAACTCTCACCTGTATCCTCACCGATTTTTGCCGTTGTGCGGTTTGCATCGGACTTCGGGACAACTTGTCCCGAAGTTAAATCTGACCGCCTGCCCTGATGTGCCATAGCCTCTGCCTTCATTTTGTACGCAAACGCTTTTTCGCTTGGCAGGATATGCTCCCGGTGGAGATTGCTGTCCACAAGCAAAATAGCGGCGGCATCCCGGTCGATGGCATAAATCAAGGCAGGAACCGTTTCCAGCCCTGCCTTCTTCGCCGCATACAGCCTGCGGTGTCCCGATATGATTTCATATTCCTCAATCTTTCCCTCTATCGGTCGGACGATCAACGGAGAGAGAATGCCCTGCGTTCGGATGCTCTCCGTAAGGCTTTTCATTTCTTCGTTGTCCGTCACCCGAAAAGGATGACCCTCAAAAGGATGGAGGTTGTTTACGGGAATACTCGCCGCCTTTTTCTTCGGCGGGTTTATGATAAGTGTATTGTTCATCGTGTTCGATCTCCTTTTCTTTGTAATTTTTTCTGCTCTTGTTCTTCCTTCGCCCTATCTTCACCCGCATAGATTCGATCCATCGTGTCCTGTATCTTGACGGAACGCCGTTCTATGCCCTCGTTCAGCTTCAATCGTCGGCGAAACTCGGTGATTTGCGCCGTGACGCCCGCCTTTTCCTGCCGGAGATTTTCTTGTTCGGCGGGCGACGCCCTGCGGATTTTGTTTTTCAACTTGGTGCGCTGCCGTGTCAGTCGCTCCATTTCGCCTTGCAGCTTTTCCCGGTCGGCATAGAGGTCACTGAGCGTTCGGATCTCCCATTTCGCCATATACCATACCTGCTCGGACATTTCGTCCAGCTTCCGCAAATCCTCTTTTAGGTAGGGACTGGTGGGGCGGTATTCAGTGCCTTTCGGCAGGACGCCGAGCTGATAACAGTAGTACAGATACAGCCGATAGATTTGGCTTGTCCGGTGAAACGGTTTGAACCAGTCCCGGTATTCCTGCGGCATTTTCGGCGGGTAGGAAATATATGCCCGCTTGTTTCCGAAAGAAGCGTACCGCCCCATAAACTGGCGAATCTGCTCCGGCATCCAACGTTCGTCAAGCGTATCCAACCGGGTAAAATGCTCATACTGCGGCAGGCGTATCTTCCAATGCAATCCCGTAAAGTCGGTGATATATCCCTTGCGTTTCAGATAGTCCTCCATATAGTACGGAGTACGGCTGAAATTGATTGCTTCCCGCACATCTTCCCGGTAGACATTGTAGCGAGTCGACTTGCCGCTTTTCTCGTCCAGCCATACGGGGCGGGAGGGCGCTTTATGGGGGTGTTCGATAATCGATAGATCGTGTTCCCGGCAGATACGATCAGATACTTCCATGAGCCGCCGCCGTTCCTCTTTGGAGTAATTGTATTTTCTGCCGTCAAGAAACGAAACGGAGTTAAAGCAAAAGTGGTTATGGATATGGTCTTTGTCGAGGTGGGTGGTGACGATGATTTGGAACCGAGGTCTCGCCTGCCGACTCGGTCGGTGCTTCTGATTGCTGTCGCAATCAGAGGTCGCCACCGGCGACCCGCACCCCCACATTTCTTTTGCGGTCTGTATACCGATTTGGTGACATTCTTCGGGAGAAACTTCGCCCGGCTTGAAGCTCTGATACCCGTGCCAAGCGATATATCCGTCATCCTTGCCGTACTGCTTTTTGGTTAGGATCATCTGCTGCAAAGCGATTTCTTTCAGACAGTTGATTGCCGTGACATACTCGCCGTTTTCAGTCGCTTCGGGACGCTGCACATACGAAAAGACATTGTAGAAATCCTTCAAATCCTGCGTTTTGGCTGCGGTTTTCTCCGGGTTTACCACATAGTCGATAAGGTCTTTGAGCCGTCCCTTAATATGCCATAGGCTTGTTACAGCCACGTCGCATCACACTCCATTTATCGCTTCCACCGCTTGCGGTGGAAGCTCACCATTTCGTGGATGCTCCTTTTCCCCGCAAAGCAGGCTTTGTGGGGGCCCCATTTGCGCCTCCTGCAAATCGAGGATTAGACATTCGATTTCCTTGCAGATTTCAGCGGCGGACGGCTCGTATTTTACACATTTCTGAAAGCTGTTATGGACTTCATACAGAGTGTTCAGCGTGTTCCAGAATGCTTCGGACGGTTTTGGCTGCGGTGTTCTGCCTTTGCAAAGCTGGCGGAGAAATTCGCTCTGTGTCAATCCGCACGCCGCTGCACAGCGTCGCAGCTTTTCGTTTTCTTCTTCGGACAGGCGTACTTTGATACGCACTTTTTCTTCTTTCATTTTGTCATCTCCATTCTTAATTATGGGGTATTCAGGGGAAATCCCCTGAGTAAGTCCGCACGCCGTCAGGCTGCGGATTTGGATTGTGGGGTCACAATCCGATGCTCGCTACACATGGGGACACGGCGTTCTCATGTGTATATCTTGTTCTTGCCGTTTCACCCGACTGTCGTTAAGGTTATCGCACGTCCCCTCTTGCGGTGCCCGAAAAAGACTTCGGGCGCCTGCCGGCGCTGACCCTTGCCTTTTTTCGACCGCTGCGCCAACCCCGCCTCGCAGCATCCGCCACCGGCGACGCTCGGCGGCGTTGCCCAATTGGACGACTATTCGGTTTTCAAGGGTCACGGGAGAAAAGTCCTCTAATTTTATGTTCGGACAAAGGACAACAAAAGGACAACACTTTTTAAGTCTGTCGGCAGATTTTTCCGCATTTGGGCAAGAATAGACCGTCATATATTACTCGAACGCTCTGCACAAAGCTGATTTTTATACCGTTCTCACATTCTTGCTGCCGCACATTCTTTTCGCCCCGCCGAGAAAAGATAGTACCTCTCTACTTCTTTAATGGCACGGAAAATGTGTGTTTGAGCCAATTTTTTTTGTAATTTAATAAAAAATTTTTATTTCTTGAACGGATAAATGATGTGATGAACGTTTTTCTTTTTTGATTTCACTGACAAAACTTCCCGCCGTGCCTTTGTGAAAATAAAGGAGAATTTGAAGAAACAGGAAATTTATCAAAAGTAAAAAATCAAAAATACCCGCCCAAAACACAGAAAATCTGCATTTCGGACGGGTATTTTCCGTACCGGAAAATCAACGCATTCTATGCGCGACGTGTATATGCCTAAAATGAAAACAGCGATTCGCAATCATACTTTTCGGGTAAAATACAAATAACATTTATCCGGAGGGTTATACAATGGAAAGGACTATTACAGAAAATACTATTAAAGATTTCATGGCGCGCCTTATAAGCGAAGAAAAGAGCCGAAACACCGTGGAAAAATATCTGCGGGACGTGCGGATGTTCGTTGCTGCGCTGAATGGTGAGCCGGTAACGAAAGAAGCTGTAATCGACTACAAGCAGAATCTGCTCGACGGGGGCTACGCCATCCGCAGTGTCAACTCGGTGTTGGCGAGCCTGAACAGCTTATTTTCGTTCCTCGGCTGGCACGATTGCCGAGCGAAAGCCTTAAAAGTGCAGCGGCAGGTCTTTTGCCCGGAGGAAAAGGAACTGACCAAAGCCGAATACGAACGCCTTTGCCGTGCGGCGCAGAGCAAGCGAAACGAACGATTGAACCTGATTTTGCAAACGATTTGCGGGACGGGTATTCGAGTGAGCGAGCTGCCATTTATTACGGTGGAAGCGGTAAAAAACGGCGAAGCAGTTGTATCGCTCAAGGGAAAAACAAGAACCGTTTTTCTCGTCAAGCCCCTGCAAAAGAAGCTGCTCCGCTATATCGCAGAGCAGAAAATTATAAGCGGCGCAGTTTTCGTCACCCGCACAGGCAAGCCTATGAGTCGCACCAACATCTGGCGGGAAATGAAAGGCTTATGTGAGGAAGCCGGCGTCAATCCACAGAAGGTCTTTCCGCACAACTTGCGCCACCTGTTCGCACGGGTGTTCTACGGCATTGAAAAGGACATCGCCAAACTTGCCGATATTCTCGGTCACAGCAGTATCGACACCACCCGCATCTACATAATCTCCACCGGCACGGAACACCGCCGCAGAATGGAATCCATGCGCTTGATCCTGTAACAAAAAAAACCGCCGAAATCGGCGGCTGCAACATAAACGGCATTATGTTGCAAAAAACGAAATATAAGTTTCATTTTTATATCAATTTACATAATAAATTATATTATTTTATTGACGCACGGTCAATAGGTTTTGACAAAATAAAGAAAAATAAGTCGAATATTATTAAAAAAGGCGCAAAAATTCGACCCGTACTTACCAATTTTTTCAAATAGTAGATTGCGGGTTTTGTTTTTGCGCCTTTTTTCTTTTTTCAGTCTTGAATATTTTCGAAATTATTCGAATTCCAAAGACGAATTGCAACATAATGCCGTTTATGTATCATAAGGTAGGAGTGTATATGAACTTAACTAAGCCACAAAAGTTAGTATATGATATGGAAAAGTTCGCCGGAGGGGCGATTGCTGTTATTTGCGGCAGTATGTTAATCCGCGGCAAAAAGGATTTGTCTGAAATAAAACAAGCCGTAAATGAAATATATCGAATAAATGACGCTTTGCGTATTCGTATAAAAGAGGAACACGGTAAAACATCACAAGATATAAAAAAATACGAAGAACGGGAAATAAACGTACTCCATTTTGAAAACAAAACAGAGCTTGACACCTATGGAGAAATTTACGCAAAAAAGCCTTTTGATTTTTACGGAAATCTTTGCGAAATTCATATTGTTATTCTGCCCGAGCAATATGGTCTGCTTATTAAACTGCATCATATTATCGGCGATGCGTGGACATTATCGCTTCTTGGAAATCAATTTAATAAACTGATGAGCGGAGAAAAAGCGGAATCATATTCCTATGCCGATTATGTAGAAAGCGAAAATATCTATCTTCAAAGCAAACGCTATGAGAAAGACAAAGCTTTCTTTTTGGAGCAGTTTTCAAAATGTGATGAGGCTACTTATCTTAACGAAAAGCAAAGTGATTCATTCACTGCTTTACGTAAGACTTTTATAATCGAAAAAGAACAGGCAGGAATCATAAACTCTTACGCCCAAGACAAAAACACTTCGGCATTTATGTTGTTTATCGCTGCACTGTCTGCATATGTTAATCGAATTAAAATGAATGCCGAAAGATTTTATATCGGTACGGCAGTAATCAATCGCAGCGGGATTAGAGAAAACTGCACCGCGGGCATGTTTGTAAATACTGTGCCGATATTGATTGAACTTGATAACAACAAGTCTTTTGCAGATAATATTTTAAACATTGAAGATGCAGCGTTTTCGGTATTTCGTCATCAAAAATATAATTATGGCGATGTTCTTTCCACTATTCGCAAAGAATACGGCTTTACCGAAAAACTGTATGATGTGATGATTAGCTATCAGAACGCGAAAATTGTCGGAAAAGACATTTTCACTACTTGGTATCCCTGCGGCATGCAAAGCGAGAGCTTGCAAATACATATTGACGACAGAGATGATGAGGGAATATTTCGTATCCATTATGATTTTCAAACGGAAAAATTTGACGAGCACGAGATTGAAAAACTTCATCATCATATATTCAATCTGCTTTTTGACGCTATCGGGGAAGATTCTAAGAAGCTTTTCGAACTGAATATTTTTACCGACGAAGAAAGACAAAAGCTCCTTTATGATTTCAATGACACTACCAGAGACTACCCAAAAGACAAATGCGTTCATCAGCTGTTTGAGGAGCAGGCAAAAAAGACGCCCGATAAAACGGCAGTCATTGCCTGTGATAAAACGCTTACATATAAAGAGCTTAATGAAGAAGCCAATCGCATTGCTCATTCGCTTATTGAAAAAGGAGTGGGTGTGGGAGATATTGTCGCCTTTGCTCTGCCGCGAAAAAGCTTTCTGATTGCTGCTATGTTTGGTATCCTAAAATCCGGCGCTGCATATCTGCCAATTGACCCGGATTATCCGCAGGAACGGATTGATTATATGCTTACTGAGAGTAAGGCAAGGTGTTTCATTAATATAGATAATATTGAACAATTGCTTTCAAACGAGTTTACAACAAATCCAAACATTGTTGTCAGTGAAAGTGACCTTTTTTGTGCATTGCACACGTCCGGTTCGACCGGAAGCCCAAAAATATCTTTGTTGAAGCATGGCAGTATAATGAGTTTTATTGCTGCGAACAAGAGATTTTGGACCGGGGTCAGCACTGTCGTATCTGCTACTGTCGTAACATTTGATGCCTTTCAAATGGATTCGGTATTGTCTATTTCTCAAGGGCGTCGACTTATCCTTGCCAGCGAAGATGAAATATACAATCAAGCAAAGTTTGAAAGATTGTTTTCTCTCTTTGATGATAATATGTTCTTCTCCACACCGACCAAAATTGAGTACTACATTGACGGTAGTTCGGATAAAAAATATTTAAAAAGGATAAAATCTTTTGTTATTGGCGGTGAAGTATTCAGTCAGGCTTTACTCAACAAGATTGAGAAATATGCATCCCGTAGCAAAGTGTTTAATTGTTACGGACCGACTGAAACAACGATCTGTACGGTTGTCGATGAGTTGAAGAAAGGCAAAGAAATCACCATCGGAAAGCCTATTGCTAACACACAAATCTATATCGTAGACAAATATATGCAGCTGACGCCTATCGGCGTGACCGGTGAGCTCTGTATTGCAGGGGATGGCGTGGGAGCCGGGTATTTGAATCGACCGGAGTTGACGGCAGAGAAATTCATAGATAACCCGTTTGGAAAAGACAAGCTCTACAAAACCGGCGACCTCGCTTATTGGCGTGAAGACGGCGATATTGTATATGTCGGCAGAAATGATTTTCAAGTGAAAATTAGAGGGTTGCGAATCGAACTTGGAGAAATCGAGAACGCCATGCTGTCCGTGGACGGGATTTCTCAGGCTGCCGTTGTCGTGCGTAAAAATGTCGAAGGCAGACAGTTGATTTGCGCTTTTTACACAGGCGAAAAAACCGATGCAAAAGAAATCCGTGCACAAATCGGCATGAAACTGCCCAAATATATGCTGCCGCACATCTTCACGCACCTTGATGAAATGCCGTTGACTTCAAGCGGAAAAGTCAACCGAAAAGCATTGCCGGATGTGAATCTGTATGCCGCGGATACCACAGCAGAATATGTTGAACCTGCGACAGAACGGGAAAAAGTATTGTGCGCGGCGATTGGGTCTGTTCTTAAAATCGAAAGGGTCGGGCTTGCGGACAACTTTTTCGAACTTGGCGGGGATTCTCTTAAAGCCATTGAACTGATTTCGGAGCTAGAAAAGCAGGGATATCGCACTGACACTAAAACGATTTTTGATTGCAATACTGTAAAAGAACTGGCGCAGCAGCTACAAAAATTGGAGGAAAATACAGAGTGTGATTTTGAATATCCCTCAGAAATTCCGGCTACTCCTGCCCAAATGCGGGTATATACAGCCCAAAGCCTCAATGCAGACAGCACGACTTACAACGTGCCGTATGTGTTCAGCGCAAAAAAGGTCGATGCAGAGAAATTACAACAAGCAATCCATGCTTTACTTGAGCGTCATGAAATACTGCGTACCTGCTTTGAAAACAAAGACGGTGTGATTATTCAACGAGTGGATGAAAAAGCAGATTGTCTTGTGGAACAACTGGCGAGCGACGATATTCTTAACTTTGTCCGCCCGTTTGATCTTGGCAGAGCGCCCTTGCTGCGGGTAGGTATATACGAAAACACGGTCATGCTCGATATGCACCATATTATCACCGACGGCGGCTCTATGCCGGTATTTCTGCGGGAACTGAACGAACTGTATATGGGCAGAGCCCTTGAAACTACTCCTGTACCTTACAAGCTTTTTGCCGTCACACCGCAAAATCATACCGACAGCGAAAAATATTGGCTTGACGTTTACAAGGACGAAGTGCCGGAACTGACAATCAATACAGATTTCAAGCGCGGGAAGAAACAGAGCTTTAGCGGCAGTGCGGTATACGACACCGTTGACATTGAACTGCATAACAAAATCCAAGAGTACTGTAAGAAACAGAATATCACGCCATACGTTTTTTATATGGCGGCATTCAATATTCTGCTTTCAAAATTCTCCGGCTGTGAGGATATCGTGGTCGGTATGCCAATCAGCGGCAGGGACGGCAAATTCCTTGATACAATCGGTATGTTCGTCAATACGATAGCCCTGCGCAGCAAGCCGACAGGAACCAAGTCTATCACTGACTTTTTACAGGAAGTGAAAGAAAACAGTATCGCGGCTATTGAGCATCAGGACTATCCTTTCGGTGATTTGGTGAAAAAACTGGGGCTCAATACCTCTGAGCGCAATCCGCTGTTTGACGTAATGTTTGCCTACCAGAGCGAGGAAATGACCGATGTGGTTTTCGGCGACGAAAAGGCGGAGTTGTTGCCTGTTCCGATTACAACATCAAAATATGATTTTACCTTTAACGTCATGCCGAGAGAAAACGATGTTGTGCTGATGGTGGAGTATTGCACCGACCTTTACAAAGAACAGACGATTAGGCGGTTTATTGACGGTTACAGGCAAATTTTGACGAAATTATTGTAAAACAAAAGGAGAGCTGAAATGAAACGGAAAGATAAAGCTTTATCCAAAGAGAAAGTATACAAAGAAATGAAATATGATATTTCTAAAAGGGCGAAAATTGCTGCTATAGCCAGCGCTATTGCTGCTTTATGGTTCTCAGGGATATCCATTAAAGACGCTATTCCGATCGATAAAATGTGTATATGTCTATGGCTTCGGTTTTTGATTTTCTATGTACCACCAATTTTTCTAAGTATTTGGGGAATATATCTGCTTTTTAAAAATTACTGTAATGCGAAAAATTTTGAAGACGATTATAATTATTACTGCGAATCTAAAAAGGTATCGACAGCCTTATTAGCAGCGATTAAACGAACGAATTTTTCAAAAACATGCGGTATACTTCAATCCACCTATGGCACAGTTCCCAACTGGCACCCGACCAATTATTACAAAAATGTTTTAATGTATGATGTCCATCAACACCTTAGAAATATCTGCATAAATTTAAAAGAATTGATTGTTGATTTGGCTCCCGACGAGTTTAATGACGATATGATTACCGTTGACCTTGCATATATGTATCCGTCAGACGATAAATTCAAAAAAATAACTTCTCATAAAAGCGCGTGCAAAAAGGGATTCAATTTCTCAACACTTCACAGCTGCAAGGACAATAATGTCGCGTGGACAACTAAAGATAGTTGTCCTAATCCGGAGGTATGGAAAATCATTACCAGCGGAGACCACACATCTTCCAAAGTTAATTTACATATGTATCTAAATAATTCAAATTCATTTTATGCCCATCTTGCAGGACAAGGATATGTATTCTGTAATGATAAAAAACAGTTGGAAAAAGAAAACCACTATATTTGGACAAGCAAGGATAACGAATATAAAAGAATTGGCTCTGCAATCGGCACAATCATCGAACTGAAAAACGATAATCCTGAGACAGTGTTTGTAAGAGCGTATCTCACAATCGCAACTTATGGACGAAAATTAGTTGAAAAGGGTGACCCGTTAGATGAAAAAAGCTTTGAAAAACTGTTCAGAGAAACAGCTATAAATAGTTATAAAACGCTCATAGAATCCGAATTTTCGCAAATGTTTATTCGTCACGGCATAAAAGAGCATTATATTGACCCACTGACAGGTAAGCTTGAAATGTTATAAGTGTAAGGTTTATACTATCGCTTCTATGTAGGCTGTATGCTTTTCCAATGGAATAATATTTAGTAGGTGTATATATGATAAAACAAATAAAGGATATATCGGCTATATCCGATAGTGAACTCAATAGAATTGTAGTTGACTTCAACAATACCGCTGCGGAATACCCAAAAGACAAATGCGTTCATCAGCTGTTTGAGGAACAGGTAAAAAAGGCGCCCGATAAAACGGCAGTCATTGCCTGTGATAAAACGCTGACCTATGCTGAACTGAACGAGCAGGCCAATCGCATTGCTCACAGCTTGATACGGCAAGGTGTCGGCGTTGGGGATATTGTAGCTTTTGCTCTGCCGAGAAAAAGTTATCTGATTTCCACGATGCTTGGTATTCTGAAAACGGGTGCAGCCTATCTGCCGATTGATCCTGATTATCCTCAGGAACGAATTGAATATATGCTAAAAGATAGCATGGCAAAAACTTATATCGATGAAAGCAATTTAAGAGAATCGTTGAATAGTAGCAACACGCAGAATCCCAATGTTGCAATGTCTAACGAGAGCATTTGCTACTGCATCTATACCTCTGGATCAACTGGGAAACCTAAAGGCACACTGCTGACTCATAAGTGCGTAGTAAACTATGTAAATAATAATAATAATAACGTAGTACATAAAATTATCAGGAGCAGTTACAAAAGTATTGTTTCTGTGACAACGGTAGGATTTGATATCTTTGTTACAGAAAGTCTATTACCACTTTCTAACGGAATGGAGATTGTTTTAGCAAATGAAGAACAGGCAAAATTCCCTCAGCAGTTAAATGACCTGATTGCAAAACATCCCGTTGAAGTTTTGCAGACAACGCCTACAAAAATGAAATCGTTGATTTCAGATAATCAGCAGATCGACTATCTTAAAAAACTAAAGACAATTATCTTAGGAGGAGAAGCATTAGAGGATAATTTGATTAAACGGCTGAACGATATTACCAACGCTAAGATTTTTAATATCTATGGACCTACTGAAACCACCGTTTGGTCCACAAATGCGCAAATATCCGATGCCGATACTATCACCATCGGAAAGCCTATTGCCAACACGCAAATCTATATCGTAGACAAATACATGCAGCCGACCCCGATCGGTGTAACCGGTGAGCTTTGCATTGCCGGAGACGGCGTAGGCGCCGGGTATCTGAACCGACCGGAGTTGACGGCGGAAAAATTCATAAATAACCCGTTTGGGGAAGGCAAGCTCTACAAAACCGGCGATCTTGCCTACTGGCGGGAAGACGGTAACATCGTCTATATCGGCAGAAATGATTTTCTGGTGAAAATCAGGGGCTTACGAATCGAACTCGGAGAAATCGAGAACGCCATGCTGTCTGTGGACGGGATTTCGCAGGCTGTTGTTGTCGTGCGCAAAAATGCCGAAGGTCGGCAGCTGATCTGCGCTTTCTATACCGGTGCAGAAACCGATGCTAAAGAAATCCGCAATCACATCGGCAGGAAATTACCGAAATATATGCTTCCGCATATTTTCACGCACCTTGCACAAATGCCGCTGACCTCCAGCGGCAAAGTCAACCGCAAAGCGTTGCCGGAAGCAGAGCTTGAAAACATCGCAAATGATACAGAATACGCAGCACCTGAAAATAAACAACAAAAAGAATTATGTGAACTGATGAAATCGGTACTTGGTACAACACTTGTCGGAATCACAGACGATTTCTTTGATTTGGGAGGAGATTCGCTAAAAGCAATTGAATTTATTTCAGCAGCACATAATTCCGGTATTGAAATTGCTCTGCAAAATATATTTGATTATCCGACAGTAAAGCAGTTGTCAGATTATCTTGAAGGCAAAGATAATATTAAAATAAAATATAATCTCGCTGATTTCAAAAAGTATAATGCTTTATTGCAAAACAATGTCATGACAGACGCAGTTCCTCAGAAAAAAACTCTTGGCAATGTGTTGATAACCGGTTCAACGGGATTTTTGGGAATTCATATTCTTGCTGAGTTTCTCGAACAGGAAAAAGGTATTGCTTATTGCCTTGTCAGAGGTAAAGATTACAAGGACGCTGAGAACAGATTTAAAAAGCATCTTGAATACTATTTTGGAAATAAATATTCCGATTTATTAGGCAAAAGAATAATTATTCGGTGCGGCGACATAACAAAATCATATTTGGGGCTTGATAATATCCCGAAAGTTGATACCGTGATTCATGCTGCCGCTACCGTCAAGCACTATGGCCCATATAGTTATTTTGAAAAAATAAATGTTAACGGCACTAAAAATGTAATTGCTTTTGCAAAAAAATCCAAGGCAAAGCTGATACATATTTCTACAATAGGAGTGAGCGGAAACAGTCTTGCAGATAATTTTAATGTATATAAATCCGAAGACGAACTGTTCTTTGACGAAACCTGTTTCTATATCGGGCAACCGCTGGATAATGTATATGTCAGAAGCAAATTTGAAGCTGAGCGAGCTGTGCTTGATGCAGCAATCGGCGGTCTTGATTGCAAAATACTGCGTGTGGGCAATTTAACCAATAGGGCTTCAGATTTAAAATTTCAACCAAATTATACTGAAAATGCGTTTTTAAAACGTTTTAAGGCTTTTATTGATATCGGCGTATTCCCTGATTATTTAATGCGGTATGCGATTGAATTTTCACCTATAGATAAAACTGCCCAAGCTGTTATGAAAGTAGCGCAATATGCCGACAAACAATGTATATTTCATCTTGGCAGTAATAGAGAAATTGAATTTGAAAAGTTATTTGAAATTTTTAAAGAGATTGGAATCAAAATAAATATTGTAAGCGGAGATAAATTCGGCAAAGTGTTGAATGATTCTTCAAAATCAGATGAAACAAGATATATTTATGAGACATTTCAAACCGATTCTGATGAAAATGGTAATCTTCTTTATGATTCAAACATTAGAATTGCTAAAGATTTTTCTATTGATTTTCTAAAAAAAGTTGGTTTTGAATGGAATGAAATGGATTTTGATTATATCAGCAGATATGTTGAGTATTTCAGAAAGCTTGGGTATTTGAAATGAGAAGAAATTATTCTTTTTACAAAAATGAGCCTGTGGAATCCATTGTTGAGATTATTGAACGTTCCGACAGACTTTACGGAAATGCAACCGCTTTTAAATATAAAGTTAAAAAGCAAAAATATGAAAAAAATTACAGAGAATTACATCGCGACTGCCGTATTTGTGCGAAGAATTTGCTCATAAAATACTCGGGCTCACAACATATAGCCGTTCTTGGAGCTTCAAGTTATGAGTGGATAGTAACATATCTTGGCACGGTGTTTGCCGGACGAGTAATTGTTCCCTTGGATAAGGAGCTTACAGAAGCTGAATTGATTGAACAAATAATCAAAGCAGATGTCAATTGCTTATTCTGCGACGACGAGTATTTAGATGTTGCAAAAAACATAGAAAAGCAAACGTCGATTAAAGCCGATCATATGTCTCGGCTGTTATTGCCTTGTAATGATGATGTTGCTCTGCCGAAAATTGAGTCTGATAAAATGTCTGCAATTTTATTTACATCGGGGACAACCGGAAAAGCAAGGGGAGTAATACTAACGCAGCGCAATATTGCAAACAACGTACGTCAGGGGATGAGTGCATTAAATGCACGGCATGACAAAGATGTTATTATGTCAGTACTTCCGCTGAACCATGCATATGAATTTACCGGTACAATCCTTGGGATGATATATAAAGGCGTTACTATCTGCATCAGTTCAGGTCTAAAGTATTTACAAAGAGAGTTAAAAGAGTATCAGCCTACACTCATGTTTGTGGTTCCGTTGATAGTAGAAAAACTGTATGAAAAAGTGGAGAGCGCAATAAAAGACAGTAACAAGGAAAAGCAGTACAAACTCATTTCAAAAGTAACGTACTTCCTTTATCAGCATGGAATTGACGTCAGTCATTTATTTTTTAAAGAGATAACAAATGCATTTGGCGGAAGACTAAAACGACTTATGTGTGGCGGGGCACCGCTTAAAACATCTATAATACGAAAATACAATGCGTTGGGAATCAATCTGTTCCAAGGATACGGTTTAACAGAATGCTCTCCCTGTCTTGCGGCTAATCTTGACCGTTATCAGCGTATCGGTTCGGTTGGTAAAATCGTAGACCAATGTGAATTAAAAACAGTAGACGGAGAAATATGGGCAAGAGGAATTTCTGTTTCAGTCGGATATTATAATGATTCCACGGAAACGGAGAAAGCATTTTGCAACGGATGGTTTAAAACAGGCGATCTCGGTTACATAGACAAGGATGGTTTTGTTTTCCTTACAGGAAGAAAAAAGAACCTGATTATCCTCGATAACGGTAAGAATGTTTCCGCAGAAGAACTTGAAGATTATATTTGTCAAATTCCATATATTTCAGAAGCGGTTGTTTATGGTAAAAACAATTTAATTGTTGCCGAAATCTACATTGACAGCACTAAATTTACAATTCCTGCTGAACAAGTGAAGGCAGATATTGATGAGATAAATAGTAAATTGCCTGCCTATAAGAATATAAACAATTTTTGTATCCGATCAACTCCCTTTGAAAAAACAACAACAAAAAAAATCAAAAGAACAAGATAGGAAAATCATCATGTTAGAAAAATTAAAAGCAATACTATCAAAAAATACCGGCCTGCAAATTAACGAAATCAATGAGTCATTAAATCTGAAATCAGATTTGGGGCTGTCTTCATTTGATCTTGCCGAATTGGCATGTATAGTAGAAGAAGAATTTGATATTGAAATTCCTAATCGTGCAATTAACACTTTTAAAACGGTTGGAGATGTGATAAAATTCATCGAAAAGAAATGAAATTGTATCTATATGATATTCGTAAAATGGGAAGATCGGAATACCAATATTGGTATTCGGTAATGAGCCATGAAAAGCAACAACGAGTTAATAGATTTCGTTTTTTGCTTGATAGAAAACGTACTGTTTCCGGAGAAATGCTAATACGCAATGCAATAGCTGATAGCTTTGATATATCGGCTGAAGATATTGTATTTGGCATAACAGAATATGGCAAACCTTATGCAAAAGATTTCTCGGTAGAATTCAACATCAGTCATTCGGGGAATATTGTAGCCTGCGCAGTTGACAATAAACCAATCGGTATTGATATCGAACTAATTCGTCCTGTTGATTTAAAAATTGCAAAACGAATATTAACAGATAAGGAATTGTTATATCTGTTCGGTCGCAGTCCCACAGATCAAGATTTCACATATACCACCAATCACAAAATTCTAACTCGTTTTTTTGAACTTTGGACATCAAAAGAAGCCTATGGAAAGTGTAAGGGGATTGGTATATCCAAAGAAGCGAATATTCAAAATACTAAGATTTTGCTGCTTTTTGATAAATATGTACTTTCAATTTACAATGAATTTGATGAACAGAAAAATTTGGCACTCGAACTTCAGAATAATATTTAGAAATACGTTCAATTTACTTACATAAAAAGCGCTTTAAGACAAAGAACTAATCTTATTAAATGAGGTAATTCCTCTACTTTAATATCGCAGTCTTTCTGTGGCGGGTAAAGACAGACATGGCAGCAGGTAGTTGTCACGCCGTTCGTATTTCCCGCCCATCTTTTCAAATAAACTCTGTTCCATCATTGTACCTTCTCGTACTTCACTTTGAATTTTTTGACTCGTGCATTGTCGACTTTTAAGAGGCTATCATCCACGGCGTCGGTGTATCTGCCTGCGGCAATCAGCTTGTTTCGCATCCTGTTCAGACTGTCGATAACTACTCTCCTTTCGTCCCTGTTCGGCGCTATGTGGTATTTTGTCTTCCGCATATCATCTTGACTTCCCTTGCTTATATTGTAGCAAAGAGATTCTCACTTGTCAAAAGAGATTCTCACTTGTCGAATGTGTAATTTGAATTTGAATATAAAGAAAGGCAGCACAGAAAGCATTTCTGCTCTCTGTGCTGCCTTTTGCCTTTGCGAGCGACCGTTCGGTTGTATTTGAATGATGTTTTCAAATTACAGCCCTATGTGGCGTTATCATTTGTACCGCTCCTTTTTAAAATAATTTCGGATTTTCGGATTTATAAAATTTTCGGAATTTTTATATTGTTTTAATTTTTTTATAATACCCTGCGCGGCAATTTTTTTGCCGCGCCTTTTCTTTTCAAAAAGCGGTTTTGCCCCCGCCGAGAAAAATTTTCATCGCGTCAAGAAACGCGTAAATTTATTTATGATTAGCGCAAACTTCTTTATGAATTGTGCAAAAAATGTATTGACATGTGATTTTAAATGTTGTAAAATTTAGCTAAGCTCGAACGCACGAGCGAGTAAGCGTGGAAAAACAGCGATTCAATACCTTTTAGCTCAAAATTTTTTGTGTACAGGAATGGAGGGAAAGCATTGTTATGAACACAAAAGCAGTTAAGGGAATGTCTAAAACCATGCGAAATCGATTATTGCGTATTACATCTGTAGGTCTGACTCTGTGCATGCTGCTCGGAATTGTACCGTTTATACATCCGGCGGCGGCGGAGCCGAGCAATACCCGGGACGGGTACAAGGATCCTTGGAATACCTTTGAAATCCCATCGCTTACTCAACAGTCACCGACCGATCCTCCGGAATTTACATACAAGGAATGGACCGGCGAAAACGGCAATGAGGACGTGTTTGCCGTCAACCGACAGCCGGTTGACAACACGTTTGCGTCGTCCGCTGTCGTTTACGACAGCGTATTCCACGCTCTTACCGGAGCGGCGGACTTCAAAAAAGAGGAGTCCGGCTATGTACAGTTCCTCACCGGGCAGGGTCAGAACTGGCAGCTTACGGTAGTGGACAACGCAAAACAGAAGTCCTCCGACGGCTACGACGAATTCTATGACCCCTCGTTCGTTGCCGACGAAAAATGGAAAACAGTTCAGCTTCCCTGCAGCTGGACGAGACAGGGGTTTGACTATTCAATCTACACAAACGGACTTCCTCAGTGGCAGACCAACGAGTACAGGAACGCTACGGACGCTCCTCTTATCTCGCAGGACGGCACTCCCGTCGGTCTTTACCGCAGGACCTTCACGGTCGACGAGGGACTTCGCTCCGCAAACGGCAGAATCTACATCAATTTCCAGGGTGTGGAGGCCGCGTACTACGTATACCTCAACGGAAAACCCGTAGGGTACAGCGAGGACAGCTATTCACCGCACAGCTTTGATATAACCGACTATCTGCAAAGCGGCGAGAACACCCTTGCGGTCGAGGTCTACAAGTTCTGCGACGGCAGCTGGTTCGAGCTTCAGGATATGTATTTTGACGGCGGTATCTTCCGCGACGTCTATCTCTACACGGCGCCTCTCGTACATATAGACGACTTCTTTGTAACGACAGACCTTGACGAGAACTACGAAAACGCCGAGATGAACCTGAAGGTTCGTGTCAGAAACAGCTCCGCGGACAAAGTCTCGGGACTCAAGGTCGACGTCCGTCTTTACGACGAGAACCGCGATATGTTCCTCAACGGATTTACGATTGACGTAGGAGACGTTGAAGGCGCGGGCGACGCGGCCTTTGCGACAGCCTCAGCCGAGGCGTCGAGAACAGTATACGCGCCGAAGCTCTGGTCGGCGGAAAAACCCAATCTGTATACTCTCGTGCTCTCGCTCTACAGCGAGGACGGAGTTTACATGGGAAGTATGTCCCAGCAGATAGGCTTCCGCGAGATAGAGTTCACAAGCTCCAAAATCAGCTCAAGCGGCGCGCGCACGACGCCCGACAGCGAATACAAGCAGGTAACGATAAACGGCAAGCCTCTTGTTTTCCGCGGCGTCAACCGTCACGATTCGGACCCGATGACGGGTAAATTCGTATCTCACGAGGTCATGGAGAAGGATGTTGAGCTGATGAAGCAGTACAACATCAACGCCATTCGTACCTCTCACTATTCAGACGACGATTATCTGTACTACCTTTGCAATAAGTACGGACTTTACATGATGGCTGAGACCAACTGCGAATGCCACTATCTGATGTACTATGAAGACGAACAGGCTCAGTTCTACGAAATGGTACAGGACCGCGAGGTAACCGCGTTCAACCGCCTGAAGAACATCAGCGCGATTGTAGCCTGGTCAATCGGCAACGAGGTGGCATACTGTTCAAACAGACCCACATACGCGGCAAGTATGTATCTTGACGCCATCAAATACTTTAAAGAAAACGATCCCACACGCCCGGTACACTCCGAGAGTATGTACGACCAGGGCGGCGTGGATATGGGAAGCAACATGTATCCCACAGTTGACACCGTTCGCTCCGCGGCAAGCCGCAATATGCCCTACGTTCTTTGCGAATACGCGCACTCGATGGGCAACGCGACGGGAAGCCTCAAGGAATACATGGACGCTATACGCTCCGGAGAAAATATCCTCGGCGGATTCATTTGGGACTGGGTCGACCAGGGGCGCAGCCTCTCGCTCGATTCTCTTCCGAAGCTCTATGCGATGTCGGATAAGACCGGCGTCAACGCCACGATTTCCGGGCACCAAAACGACGTCGACGACGAAAAGGCTCTCAGCTCCAAGAGCTGGAGCGGCTACGCCGTATTCGACAATGACGATAAATTCGTAAACGAGCTCTCAGGCGACAACAAGAGCTTCACGCTCGAGGTAGTGTGCAAGCCCGTCAGCCTCAGCGGAGCTCAGATACTGATTGCCAAGGGAGACACTCAGGTGGCTCTCAAGACCGAAGGCGAGCGCTTCCAGTTCTTCACGTACGACAGAAATCAGAGCTCCGCTTGGCAGACTCTGTCCTGCCCCGTTCCCGAGGACTGGCTGAACAACTGGCATCAGGTGGCGGCTGTATACGACAGCGGCGAAATGACAATTTATGTTGACGGAAACGTAGTCGGCTCCGGCACTCATTCCGCAACGATAAGCGCGAACGGTCAGCAGATGGCAATCGGCTATCAGACAGACAAGGGCGACCGTTTTGACGGTGAAATTTCACTGGCCCGCGTGTATACGAGAGCTCTGTCAAAAGAAGAAATTGACAACCAGCGCAGTACCGAGCCCGCTATCGCGTCGGATGATCCCGCAGTTCTTCTCTGGGCTGATTTCAACGACGTAAGAGACGCCTCGTCCTACTACGATTACTATGCGGAAAGCTTTGCGCATGAAAGCGGTCTGCATGACAACGCGGGACACTTCTACGCATTCGGCGGCGACAACGGAGAAAAATATACGTCCGGCAACTTCTGCCAGAACGGTCTCGTATCTCCCGACCGCGACGTGCAGCCCGAAATGTACGAGGTCAAGTACCAGTATCAGAACCTGTGGTTCACCGCTTCCGCGGCGGAGCTGCTGAGCGGCACGATTCAGGTCAAGAACGAATACGGCTTTACCGACCTCAACGAGTACTCGCTCGTATGGCAGATACTCGAAAACGGCAAGGTAGTCTATGAGGATGAACTCTCAGCCTCCGCGGCTCCCCGCACAACTCAGCTCATCCATGTGCCTTACATGCAGCACATGCCGACGCCGAAGGACGGCGCTGAGTACTACCTCAACCTTTCGGTACGCCTTAAAAAGGACACCGTATGGGCAAAGGCGGGTCACGAGGTCGCATATGAGCAGTTCATGATTCCCGCAAACGTAAATCAGGCGGCATACACTCCCTCTGCCGAGAGCGTGAATGTCGACCAGAGCGACAGCGTCGTCATCGCCGTGAGCGGAAACGGCTTCTCCTTCAACATAAGCAAGGAGACGGGCGCTATTTCCGATTACGTATACAACGGTGAAACTCTGCTGACGCAGGGACCCGTGCCGAACTTCTGGCGCGCTCCCGTAAACAACGACAACAACAACTACGACGCGGTATGGCAGAATGCCGGAAAGAAAGCGGTCGTAGACGGTGAAATCGCCGTCGCCGAGGAAAACGGCGTGACGACGATTGCCTTCGCTCAGACCTTCCCGAACATGAGCGGGCTCACTCAGAACGTGAAGTACACCGTCGACGGCTCGGGCGCCGTGACACTTGATATCACGGTTGACGGCACGGCAACATCTACCGGAAGAAGCCGCTATCTGCGCGTCGGTACCACAATGGTACTTCCCGCAGGATATGAGAACATACAATGGTACGGCAACGGACCTGTTGAGGCGATGTGGGATCGCGAGTCCTTCGCTCGCGTCGGGGAATACACCTCCACCGTAAACGAGATGTACTATCCCTACATGAACGGCGGCGACACCGGTACTCTTACCGGAGTCAAGTGGTTCACGGTAACAAATCCTTCGAGCAATTTTGCAATCGCGATTGCCGCGGGCGACACCGTTGAGGCGCAGGCTCTGCACTTCACGGCAGACGACCTGACGCAGGCAAAGCATCCGTATCAGCTTCATCCTCAAAGCGAGACATATCTCTCCGTCAACTACCGCTCACAGGGTACGGGCAACGCAAGCTGCGGCCCCGACGTGCTCGGTCAGTACACTCTGCCGACGTCAAGGGTATACAACTACAGCTACACAATAGTTCCCTACACCGTACAGGGCGCAAATCTTGACGCGGTTACAGCCCCCTACCGCACCGCGACGGTTCTGTCGAGCGAGGGCGCTGTCGATGAGATACGCCGCGAAATCGAAAGTCTTATCGTAACGACACCCGCTCAGAAGGAAGCTGTCGAGCGTCTTGTCGCCTCCTACGAGGGACTTCCCGAGGAATACAAGGGACTGCTCAGCGAGGAGGTACGCGATTACCTCTACGAGCAGCAGGAAATCCTGAACACAATGCTTAAGAATCCCGGATATCACGCGGTCGTAAGGGATAAGAGCCACAACGGATTTGATGTTGACGTCACAGTGAAGTCCGACACAGTATCCGTCACCGCCGACCCCGAGCGCCAAAGCTACATGAGCGGTCACTTCCTTGTCGACAACGAGGGCGCTCTTGACGCCGTGAACTCCGTGATAGGCGAGACAAACAGCTTCACAATGGAAGCGGTTATAAGACCCAATCTCTACACAACAGCCGGAAACTCCTACAACATGATAATGGGTAAGGGCGACAGCTGCGCCGCGTTCCGTATCTCGGAGGGCCATCTGTACTTCTTTACCTACAACGGCTCATCGTGGATGCCCTGCCCGCCCGACGGCTCGAAGGCAGACATCGAGCTTGACGCCGATCTCGTTACGCAGTGGCTGCGCGTTGCCGCCGTATACGACGGCGAGAAGGACGGCGGAACAATCACCGTTTACCTTAACGGAGAGGTCTCCAGCACACGCAGCAACGTAGGAAGAGTCGCGCCGTCGCAGTTCTATCTCGGAATCGGTATGTGTCCCGACACAGGACGCACATCCGTATGCGACTTCAGCTCGGTAAGACTCTACTCGAGCGCGCTTGACGCCGAGGCTCTTACTGCCGACGACAGCGTCAACCTCGCGCGCGGCGACGTCGAGCTCTGGTACGACTTCGGAAACGTCGAGTACGACAACTTCCTTGAGGTCGAGCTTGCAGAGGAGCTTCCCGCTTACACGTTCGTCGGAGAACAGCCCGCCCTTCCCGACACGGTCTCCGTATCAGTAAACGGCGGCGACCCGGAGGATATGAGCGTCACGTGGGATCTTGCGGCGCTCGACGTGAATACGGTGGGCAGCTATGAAATCACGGGTTCCTTCGAAAACGGCGGAACAGTTAAACACACAATCGCAGTCGTTCCGAGCAACGTAGTATACTTCGCCGACGCCGGCGCCGACGACTTCACGGAATTCGGACATATTCTCGTGGACGCAAACAAGGAGACAATCCTTAACTCCGCTGCGGATATCCCCTACTCCGAGGAGAGCGGCTGGGGCTACCTCAATCCCGAGGAAACAAGCGCCGACAACGGTACGACAGGCTCCGCGTACGAGACGATACGCAACTTAACGGGCGAGGCTACGGGCAAGTCGATGTACTACAGATTTGACGGGATTACGGCAGGCACATACAATGTGTATGTCGGCTACAGAGACCCGTGGACTCAGTACAACGTGACCCGTCCCGCGACCGTATCGGTAAGTCTCGGCGACAAGGTTCTTACCTCGCAGAGCGGCGTGGAGCTTCGCTCCGCATCTCCCGCGTATGTCGCGCTGGAGAACGTGGCAGTCGCCTCCGACGGCTCGCTCACGGTAACTCTCGCTCCCGAAATGTTTGAATCGACAAGCAACGACGTGCTGGTAAGCTACATACTTATCTCCCGCGTGCCCGCCGAAAAAGCAGACAAGAGAGACCTTGACAGACTTATAGCTCTTGCCGAGGAAATGGTACAGAATAAGGACTCCTACGTATCCGAAAACTGGCAGCAGCTTGAGGACGCGCTGAGCGCCGCAAGAGATATTTCGAGCGACGACAACGCATCGCAGGAGGCAGTTGACGCGGCGGCCGCGACTTTGAACGACGCAATCGGCGCTCAGAAGCCGAAGGCTGACAAGACGGCTCTTGAAAACCTTTACCGCGAGGTGAAGGACACCGACCTCACGGCATATACAAGCGACAGCGCCGAGGAATTCAGAAGCGCTCTGAAAAACGCCGAGACCGTTCTTGCCGACGAAACGCTCAGCGTTGACAAGCAGGAAACGGTGGACTCCGCGCTTGACAGACTCACAAGGGCTGTAAGCGGGCTGACACGCAAAGCGGATAAGAGCACGCTTGCGCGGCTCATCGAGCGCGCCGAGGAAATGGCGCAGAATAAGGACTCCTACGTACCCGAAAATTGGCAGCAGCTTGAGGACGCGCTGAGTGCCGCAAGATATATTGCGGGCGACGACAACGCGACGCAGGCTGCGGTCGACTCGGCAGCCACAGCTTTGAATAACGCAATAGACTCTCAAAAGCTGAAGGCCGATAAGTCGGAGCTTGAAGCGCTTGTTGCCGAGCTCAGAGACAAGGACCTCTCCGATTACACCGATGAGAGCGCGGAGACGTTCCGCAACGCTCTGAGTAAGGCGGAGGCTGTTCTTGCCGACGAGAATCTCAGCGTTGACGACCGGGATACTGTGACGGCGGCAGCGGAAATACTCACCGCGGCTGCAAACGGACTGACCGAGAAAACCGACCCCGGAACAGACCCGGGTACAGACCCCGGTACAGACCCCGGCAAGGATCCCGATAAGAAGCCCGATACCGAGCCCGACAAGAAGCCCGATACCGAGCCCGATAAGAAACCCGACACAACGACCGATACCGAGGATTCCGACAATGCGGAGGAAACACCGCAAACAGGCGAGCCCTCGCATACCGGCTTGTGGTTTGCTCTGATAGCGCTCAGCGCGACGGCGCTTGCCGCCGCAGGACTTATTCTCCTGTACAGGAAGTCCGAGCGCAAGGGAAAAAACAGAGCATAAACGCTTCGGCATAGAATAAACGGCAGCCCCGACGTCGAGAAATCGGCGTCGGGGTCGTTTTCGTTGCGGGTGTTTCGCGCTTTTTTCAAAGCTCGCACTCACCCAACACAAAAGTTTTCGTCCACCTTTTTCAAAAGCTTGCGGGGTTCGGGGCGGCGCCCCGACGATTGGCGTTTCTTTTGCAGCTTTTCTTTGCGCCGATTGCGTCAAAGAAAAGCGTCATACAAGTTAGTTTCTGAAGTGG
>CANRNZ010000014.1 GCA_947632135.1 uncultured Clostridia bacterium | reverse complement strand
CGACGTTGTGAGAAAGGGACGAGTAAGAAGAGCGAAGCTCTACTACCTGAGAGACAGAGTGGGTAAGAGCGCCAAGGTCAAAGAGCTTCAGGGCTGATTAAGGCTGAGAAATACATTCGGCAAAAAAGACCTCCCGAGGGAGGTTCTTTTTTTGCCTTTTTTTACGTTTTTAATTCTAATCTTTTAATTCTGATCTCTCCTGTCGGAGCAAATGTCGCCCACGTCAAGCTTTATCGCCTTTGACAGCTCCGACAGCGCCATCTCCACCTGATATCCTATCTTTCCCGCGCTGAAAAACACCGTGTCAGACTCCGACGCCGACGCGTCCACCGTCGTTTTGAAAAACTTTTTCATTCCAATCGGAGAGCAGCCGCCGTGAACATACCCCGTGAGCCCCAAAAGCTCCTTTTGCTTTATCATCTCGACCTTTTTCTCGCCGACGCAACGCGCCGCCTTTTTAAGGTCGAGATTACAGTAGACGGGTATCATAAATACGTAGTGCTCCCCCGACGCGCCGACGGCGACAAGGGTCTTGAAAACGCGGCGCATATCCTCCCCGAGGGCTTCTGCAACCTCCGTCCCGCTGACGGCGCCGCTGTCCTTGTAGATGTGAGCCTTGTAGGGGAGCTTTTTTTGCTCGAGTATTCTCATGACGTTAGTCTTTTCTTCCATAAGCCGCTCCGTTTCTGAAAATATAATGACGTACAAAAGCTCCCGACGCGAAGGACTTCATACCTTATAAGTCTCGGGGGCTCAGGGCCTCAGGTATTCAGTATCATCGTCGCAAAGCGGAAATAAATCAGCAGCGACAGCGCGTCGACGACTGTCGTTATAAACGGGCTTGCCATCACTGCGGGGTCAAATCCAATCTTTTCCGCCAGCATGGGAAGGCTCGCGCCGACAAGCTTTGAAATAATAACAGTCGCGACAAGAGTAAGGCACACGGTCGTTATCGCGGCGTATGAGAGCTCGGTGTTTCCGAACGCGATGCGGTCAATGAGAATCAGCTTTACGAAATTTGCGGCGGCAAGAGTCACGCCGCAGAGAACCGACACCCTGAGCTCGCGCCACAGGACCCTGAAAAAGTCCGAAAAGCTTATTTCGCCGAGCGACAGACCGCGTATCACGGTGACGGACGACTGAGAACCGCTGTTCCCGCCGGTGTCCATTAGCATCGGAATATACGCGATAAGAACGCTCACCGCGGCAAGCCTGTCCTCAAAGCCTGAGATTATCTGTCCCGTAAACGTCGCCGAAATCATAAGAAGAAGCAGCCACGGTATCCTCTTTTTCCACGTCTCGAATATGCTCGTTTTAAGATACGGCTTGTCGGACGGTAAAATTGCCGCCATGCGCTCGATATCCTCGGTGTCCTCCTCGCTGATGACGTCCATTGCGTCGTCAAACGTCACGATACCGACAAGTCTGTTTTCGTTGTCAACGACAGGGATTGCGAGAAAGTCGTACTTGTCCATGGAACGAGCGACGTCCTCCTTGTCGTCGTGGGTGTTGACGGAGATTATGGACGTCTCCATAAGCTCGCCCACCGCGGCGGCGTCCCCTCCGAGAATCATGTCCTTTACGGTGACGACCCCGATAAGTCGGCGCTCGCTGTCCGTCACATAACAAGTGTAAACGGTCTCTTTTTTAAGTCCTGTCTCTCTTATGCGGCAAAACGCCTCCGACACGAGCATATCGGGCTTCAGCTCCACGAACTCCGTCGTCATAATGGAGCCCGCGCTGTCCTTCGGGTAGTGCAGCAGCTGATTTATCATGCTGCGCTTTTCGGGAGTCGCTTGGGCAAGTATTCTCTTTACTATTCCCGACGGCATCTCCTCGATTATGTCGACCGTATCGTCGATGAAAAGCTTGTCCACAACGTATCCGAGCTCCGCGTCCGAAAACGCCTCGACAAGAGCCCTCTGCATATCAGTGTCCATTTCGACAAAGCACTCCGCCGCAAACTCCTTCGGGAGTATCCTGAAAAGGAGAGTGTATTTTTCGGCGGAGAACCTTTCAAACAAAAGCGCGACGTCGGTTGCCGCCATGTCGGACAAAATGCTTCTGATTTTCGAATAATTCTTTTCCTCTGTCAGTTCGTCGATCTCCTCATAGAGGTCCTCGTAATATTCCTCCGGCATAAGTTTACGACCTCCATATCTTTTTACCTCGTTTCTATATTATTATTTTTTGAAATTTTAATATTTCCGCGCGTCCTCGGCGGCTTTTTTCATTTTTGCGGTTTCAAGCGCCATGTCGTCGGACTTAAAAAGAGACGTTCCCGCGACAAAGACATTCGCTCCCGCAGCGGCGCAAAGGGACGCCGTCTCGCATGTTATCCCGCCGTCGACCTGAATGTCAAGAGACGGCGCCATGCGGCGTATCTCTGAAATTTTTTCAAGCATATCGGGCATAAAGCGCTGACCGCCGAACCCCGGCTCCACAGTCATCACGAGCGCCATGTCGATATACGGAAGAAACGGCTCGATATCCGACGCGGGAAATGCCGGCCTCAGCGCGACGGAGGCTCTCATACCGTTTTTTCTTATATCGCTCAGTATTTTGATTATCTCGTCCCTCGGCGCGATGTCATGATGCACGGTGACGCCCCACGCTCCCGCGTCCTTCAGAGAGTCAATATATTTTCCCGGACACACAGTCATCATGTGAACGTCGGCGGGAAGCTTTGAAAACGAGCTTACGGCCTTTACAAATCCGAAGCCGAAGCTCATATTAGGAACATACACGCCGTCCATTATGTCAAGGTGCAGAATATCCGCGCCGGCAGCCTCGGCGCGCCTTATTTCGGACGCAAGATTCATAATATCACACGCCAAAAGAGACGGCGCGGCAAATATCTTCATACAGGTAAAACCTCCGCGGGATTCGTTATACTATATATTATTTATAAAATATTCTTCAAAGCTCATCACAAAGCTGTCAAAAGTTCTGATGTAAGCCCGACGAAAATTCCGTCACAAATTTCGCATTTCGACAGAACAAGACAGGTCATGCCGTCATATTCTGTATTGAGCGGGAGAAAATCCCGCGTGAAACAGTTTCGGAGGAACGCCGAGCGGACGGGAAGTCGAAAAACAAGGACGTGGTACAAAGCCGACGGAGTTCCGATTTATTTCGGTGCGCCGCACGCTCGGCGCACCTTTTTTTGAATAGTCTTTACCACCGACGTTATTGTAATTATTCCGACAAAAGACATACCGCGTGCGCGCATATGCCCTCAAGCTTTCCCGTAAAGCCCATTTTCTCCTCAGTCGTCGCCTTTACGTTCACCCTGTCCGCGCCGACTCCGAGCGCCGCGCCGAGGCTCTCCCTTATTTTGTCAATATAGGGGGAAATTTTGGGCTTCTGCGCGATTACAGTGCAGTCGGCGTATTCGACGTCAAAGCCCGCCGAGCGAATCTGCTCCGCAACCTCCGAGAGGAGCGAGAGACTGCACGCGTCCTTATATTTAATATCCGTGTCGGGAAACATCTTTCCTATATCGCGCATTCCCGCGGCGCCGAGGAGCGCGTCAATCAGAGCGTGGCAGAGCACGTCCCCGTCGGAGTGCGCCTCCATTCCGAAGTCGGAGTCAACCCGAACGCCGCCGAGTATGAAAGGGCGTCCCGCGGCGTACCTGTGCGCGTCATATCCGTGACCTATCCTCACTTTGACAAATCCCCTCCCATATCAATATCATTCATATCATTCATATCATACGTATCATTCATATCATAGCGGCCCGCGATGTACTCGCAAAGCTCAAGGTCGTCTCTTGACGTCAGCTTGATGTTGTCCTTCCCGCAGTCAACGAGCTTTATTTTGTACCCGAGCCTCTCCGCCGCCATGCAGTCGTCCGTTATGCCGCAAAGGGACATGTCCCGGCTCTTTTCAATGCACTCGCGGTAAATATCAACGGAAAAGACCTGCGGCGTTTTAACGAGCCACACTCTGTCGCGGTTCACCGTCGATTCGATAAATCCGTTTCCGTCCTCGTATTTCACCGTGTCGACCACCCTTTCGGCGGCGGCGGCGGCGCCGTATTCATAGGCGCTCCTTACGGTATTCTCTATTATATCGGGCGTCACAAGGCACCTTGCCCCGTCGTGTATCGCGACGTATCGGCACCTCCCGTCGACGTTTTTTACCCCGATGGCGGAGGACTCATAACGGGCATTTCCCCCCGCGACGACCCGCGAGACCTTTTTCAGCGAGTAGTCGACGGCGTATTTTTCAAGTATCGAGAGCTCGTCACGTCTGCCCACAAGAACAATCTCGTCAATAAGAGGACACCTCTCGAAAGCCAGCGCGGCGCGGGCTACGCACGGCACGCCGAGTATCGGGATATTCTGTTTTGTGCCGTCCTCGCGCCCGAATCTCATGCCCTGCCCCGCGGCGAGAATCACCGCCGAGGTAAAAGGGCGCCGAGTCTGTATCTCCGTCATACTTTGCCACCCTGCTTTACGGTTTTTTAAATAATTTCAAAACGGTAAGGTGACATTATTTCAAAAAGGGCGAGTCGCGCCGTTTTGTAAATCGGCCCTTTACCGCTATATTCTTTTTATAATTTTATCACCTTTCGACGAAATTGTAAAGCCTTTTTATGCCGAGAAATTTTACGGCGCGCCGCACGTTGATTTTTTTAAAATTTGTGATACAATTATAAAGGTCTTATAATTAAAAAATCAAATAAAACTCGGAGGTACGTTCTTATGAGAATCCTTGAAAATATCGAACCGAAAAATGTTTTTTACCGTTTTGAAGATATATCCCGCATTCCGCGCGGGAGCGGCAACGAAAAAGCCGTTGCGGACTACATAGAGAATTTTGCAAAGAGCCTCTCCCTCTTTGTATACAGGGACAGTGAAAACAACGTGTTTGTAAAAAAAGAGGCATCTCCCGGTCTCGAGGGACGCCCCGCCGTACTGCTTCAGGCGCACACCGACATGGTGTGCGAAAAGGACTCAAATAAGGAGCACGATTTTACAAAGGACGCGATAGAGCTTATCCTCGACAGGGAAAAAGGCATTATAAGAGCCGACTCGACGACCCTCGGCGCCGACGACGGGATAGGCGTCGCGCTGATGCTGGCACTGCTTGAGGACAAAGAGCTGAGGTGCCCTCCTATCGAGTGCCTCTTTACGACAGGCGAGGAAACGGGGCTTTGCGGTATGAAGGCTTTCGATACGAGCCTTATAAGCGCGCGCTGCTGTATAAATCTCGACTCCGAGGACGACTCGTCGGCTGTAGTCTCCTGCGCCGGGGGGGTGAGGTCCGATTTTGAATTTAACGATATCCCGCTTGAAAGATGCAAAAACGAAATCACCCTTGAGGTGACGGGGCTCTGCGGCGGTCACTCGGGAGCCGATATCCACCTCGGCCGCGCAAACGCCGTAAAAACGGCGTTCGCTCTTCTCGGCGGCATTGAAAACGTGCGACTTATATCGGCCGACGGAGGAAATAAGGACAACGCCATTCCGCGCGAGTGCAGAATACTTTTCACCTGCGACGACCCTGTCGCCGCTTGTGAAACAATAAAGGACGCCGCGGACAACCTCCGCTCCGAGCTGACCGACGACGACAAGGGCTTTGAGTGCCGCGTCTCCTATCGCAGAGGTGAATTTTATGCGTTTGCCGAAAAATACAGCAGAGCTGTCATCACTCTCGTAAATTCTCTTCCCTGCGGAGTCATTGAGATGAGCTCGGACCTTGAGGGACTCGTTGAAACCTCCTCGAACCTCGGAGTCATAAGGACGGGGCGCTCGTCAGTGATGATTACGGTGTCCTCCCGCTCGTCTGTTGAAAGCAGTCTCGACGCGCTGACCGACTCCCTGAGCTCTCTCGCGTCTTTTGTCAAGGCTTCAAAAATAACTCACAGAGACAGATATCCCGGCTGGGAGTTTACAAAGGATTCAAAGCTGCAAAAAACATACAAAGAGACATATAAAGAGCTCTTCGGCGCGGAGCCGAAAATTTACGCAATCCACGCGGGGCTCGAATGCGGCATCTTAAAAAAAGGCGCGCCGCACCTTGACATAATATCGACGGGGCCGAACGCTCTCAATATACATACTCCGAGCGAGAGCCTGTCCGTTAAATCGGTCGAAAAAATATATACCCTTCTCGTAAAGCTGCTCACAGGCTCCGATATCTGAGTTCGTCACAAAGGCGGCATAAAATCTGCGTTACCGAATATATATGTTTATGTAAAAAGTAAAAACCGAAAAAACGGAGGACAACATATATGTTCGTGTATTCTGTAAAGGGCAACACCCTGAAATTTGCCGGCATAATCTGCCTTGCAATCGTTCTTACCCTCTCACTTCTTATATTCATTCCGAAGAACGACTCCGAGACAGCGGCGGCGGTCGGCGAGGAAAAAATAAACTACGGCAAAATAAAAACAAACGACGACAGAGTAAAATTTCTCGAGCAATTCGGTTGGACAGTCGAGAGCGACCCCGTAGAAGAGGTTACGGTAAAAATACCGAAAACCTTTGACAAGGTGCTCTCCTCGTACAACAATATCCAGCTTCATCAAGGGCTCGACCTTTCAAAATATTCGGGCAAAGAGGTAACAAGGTATACATATAAGGTTACAAACTATCCCGACTATTCGGGAGAGGTCATAGCGAACATAATAATTTACAAAAGCAGGGTCATCGGCGGGGACGTCTGCTCATGTGACGTCGACGGCTTCATAAGAGACCTCACCTTCCCGAAAGACAGCTCTGAAAATACAATCACCCCTCCTGCCGATACGTCAGGCGCCGATACCTCGCCCGTCCCGATATCTCCCGACGCTGAAGCGCCGAGCGACACGCAAGCCCCGCCCGATACCGCATCCCCGTCCGAGGGAAACTGAGATGTCATAAAAGCCGCCATATAAGCCGTAATATAACATAAAATGATATAAAGTGAGGAGAGCCGACGCGTCGGCTCTCCTCGCAGACTTAACAAACTGCTCTGCGCGTTTAACGGCAAATTCGGCTCAGCCGCGGCAGTCGCAGCCGCCTTCCTTTCTCTCAAAGGACCTGCAATCGGTACACTCGCACACAGTGGGGTCAGCCTCGTGAGTTCCGACCTGAATCCTGTCAAGCGCGCAGTAATCGGCGTCGCAGCAATGATTTTTGCACTGAGTTACGGTGCAGGCGATGTTGTGATTTGCATGTTTCTTTTCCATAATTAACACTACTCTCCCGAAAAAATTTACAGACTCGCTCAAAGTCCGTTTTTATTATCCCTCGCGCACAAAAAATTATTCTCCGCTCGAAAAAACAAAACCGCAAAAAACGAAGCAAAAGCGGTAAAATCAGGTGAAAAAACAGGCGGGAAAAGAAAAACTGCCGAATTTTCTATTTTAAATTTTTTTAAAATACAAAATTACCACCGAGATTTTTTCAAATTTTTTTAATTTTTTCGCAATTCTTCGAAAATCTTCGGAAATCTTCGGAAATCTTCAAAAAAACTTTGACGTATATACTTGACTAAAAAATTATAATGTGATATACTAATCAAGCTGTAAAAAGCATGGCGTCTGGGTGTGGCGCAGTTGGGAGCGCGCTACCTTGGGGTGGTAGAGGCCGCTGGTTCAAGTCCAGTCACTCAGACCAAAAATCGGTAAAGCATGTAAAGTGCTTTACCGATTTTTCTTTTTTATTGCCGCTATCCAATGACCACTGCCCACCGTTCACTATCCATCGGCCACTGTTCTCTGACCACTATCCACTGACCACTGCCCACTGCCCACCGTTCACTGTCCACCGGCCATTGTTCTCTGACCACCGACCACTGTTCACTGTCTACTGACAACTGACCGCTGTCCGCGCTTATTTCGGGCTGCCCGCTTTTCGGATTTGTTAAAAAGCAAAGCGCCGTCAAAGCGGTAATGAGAACTGCGCATGAAACGAGCCAAAATGTCGGCTTCTTATAATTCAAAACGGACTTTACTCTGCTCTTTACGCCCACTTCCCCGAAGGCAAGCGGACAGGCCGCAAGCCTGCGGCGTTTTATGCTGAAGGCAAGCAGCGCCTCGGAATAATCCGCCCGCCGCTCCCTGCTCAATTTCCCGACGACCTTTTCGTCGCAGGCAAGCTCAATATCACGGCAAAACAGCGCGTAACCGAGCCACATCAGAGGGTTGAGCCAATGAAACGTGAGAATAAGAAAGCCGAGCGGTTTCCACCAATGGTCCCGACGGCGTATATGCGCGTTTTCGTGGGCGATAACGTACTCTATATTCCGCTCGCTTATATTAAACGGCAGATAAATCTTAGGCCTGATAATTCCGAGCACAAACGGAGAAACAACGTTTTCGCTTTGGAAAATATTATCTCGAAGCAGAACAGCCGTTTTGAGCTTTCTTTTTAACAGCGCGCAGCTGACCGCGGTATAGATTAAAAGCAGAGCGATGCCCACGAGCCAAACGCCTGCCAAATAAGGCATAATAAATTTGAAAAGATTAAGCTCTTTTTCCGGTTGAAGCGTTATCGTCAGCTTACCGATAATGGGGTTGACGACGCTGTCAATAATCGGCACACCCGAATTTATTGCGGGCGGGTACAGCGCGGCCTTTGGATTTATCGTTTGAGGACTCGGTATAAGGCTGAGCGCGCTTTCGAAGAAGAACGGGCAAACAAGCCGCGCCGCCGCGACTGACCAAAGAAAAACAGTTATACGTTTCGGCGCTTTTTTGAGCAGTAATCTAAGCAGCATTACCGCAAGCACGATCCAACTTGCCGATATGCTCATATTCACGGTATTTAAGAAGATTTCCGTCATTTTGACTCCCCCTTTCTGAAGCGGTCAATCATCTGCTGAATCTCGTCAAGCTGGGCGTCGGAAAGCTTTTGACGCTTTTGATGCTTTGTAAACGCCGCGATAAAAGCGGGCAGCGAGCCCTCAAAGGTCTTCTCCACCATTTCGTCAAGCTGCGCCGCCTGCACCTGCTCCTTACTGACAAGAGAGGTGACGACTGTGTTTTCGTTTTTTAAAATGCCGCGCTCCGACAGTCTTTTTATTACCGTATAGGTGGTGGTCGGCTTCCACCCGAGCCGTTCTTTGCATAATTCGACAAGTCTGCTGCTTTTCACGGGCTCAAATTCCCACAGAATCAGGCAAAAGCGATATTCGCTCTCAAATACTTTCGGCGTATCCATAAAAACCTCCCTCACTCTAATCCGATAGAGTTCATGCATACTCTAACATATTAGAGCGCTGTTGTCAATATAAAATCGAAAATTTTTTTGATTTTTTAAGTTCTTGAATTTATAAAAAATTTCGAAAATATTGATTTTGTTCTTAGCATTTCGAGGGAGAAAGCAAAAATAGAAATAAAATGCGAAATAAAATACAAAAAATTTTTAAATTTTATCTTGTCGGTTGACATAAAACGGGACGTATGTTATACTTCGTATAGGGTTCGGCTGTTCTCGACTTATTCTCGGTCGCCGCGCCCGATATGTGAAAAGTGCTCAGAGTCTTTTCAAAATGTTACGGGTACCGCGCGCCCTTCGGCGCGCGCCGCCCACTGCAAATCGGCGGTTTTCCGCCTTATTGATTGAGTTAAAAGCTCAACTTTTTAAGTTGGTTACTTAATAACCGAAATGCGTTGTCATCGCAGACTTGTAAAGTGGTCAATAAGAGTAGTTGAAAGTATCATTTAGTGTGCTGTACTATTGTGCTGTATCGACTCTGCGTACCTTTGTCCTTACAAAGCGCGTCTTATTTGCGGGCGTACCCCAAATACAGACCGAATAAAGAAAAAAATAAGGATAAAACAAGGGTTAAGATGACGGCGTAAGCCTCACTTCGTCTTTCCCTTGTTTTTTGTTTTCGGGCTGCGCGCCGCATAAGACAAAAAGATGCGGGGGTAAGGCGAGGTGAGTCGATTTCTTGAACAGATAAAACAGATAAAAAAGATAACGCAGAGGTGACAGACAGAATGAAAAAAACCGTTCTCGACCAGCGCCGCGCGCCGATATACGAGGCGCTCGAAAGGTTCAGGCAGATGAGAGTCGTACCGTTTGACGTACCCGGTCACAAGCACGGGCGCGGAAACCCCGAGCTTACTGCTTTTTTAGGCGAAAGATGCGTCGGAGTCGATGTAAACAGCATGAAGCCCCTTGACAATCTCTGCCACCCGATATCGGTCATAAGAGAAGCCGAGGAACTCGCCTCGGACGCTTTCGGCGCGTCGCACGCTTTTCTTATGGTCGGAGGGACTACCTCCTCTGTGCAGAGCATGATACTCTCCGTATGCAAAAGAGGGGATGAGATAATTCTCCCGAGAAATGTACATCGAAGCGTCATAAACGCGCTCGTGCTCTGCGGCGCGGTGCCGGTATACGTAAACCCCGAGGTCGAGCAAAGACTCGGTATATCCCTCGGAATGCGCCGCTCGCAGGTGGAAAAGGCGGTGAGGGAGCACCCGCGCGCCGTGGCGGTTCTCGTCAACAACCCCACATATTACGGGGTATGCAGCGACCTTAAAGCGATTGTTAAAATCGCGCATGACGCGGGAATGCTCTGCCTTGTCGACGAGGCGCACGGGACTCATCTCTATTTCGGCGAAAACATGCCGATTTCCGCAATGGCGGCGGGAGCCGACATTTCGGCAGTCTCAATGCACAAAAGCGGCGGGAGCCTTACCCAGTCGAGCCTTCTTCTCACAGGCCCCGGCGTGTCGACCGGTCACGTAAGGCAGATTATAAATCTCACCCAGACTACCTCGGGAAGCTATCTTCTCATGTCGAGCCTTGACATCAGCAGACGAAATCTCGCGCTGAGAGGAAAAACGGTATTCAGCCGCGTCGTCGAGATGGCGGAGTACGCAAGAGAGGAAATAAACGCCATCGGCGGGTACGACGCATTCGGAAAAGAGATAATAAACGGCGATTCGATATACGATTTCGACGCGACAAAGCTCAGCGTACACACGAGAGACATAGGACTTGCGGGGATTGAGGTGTACGATATTCTGAGAGAGGAATACGATATTCAAATAGAGTTCGGGGACATCGGAAACATACTCGCGTATCTCTCAATGGGAGATCGCCCGCAGGAGCTCGAAAGGCTCGTCAGCGCGCTCGCGGATATACGCCGCCGCTACCGAAAGGACAGCAGCGGGCTTCTCAGTCAGGAATACATAGACCCGACTGTCGTATGCAGCCCGCAGGAGGCCTTCTACGCGGAGAAAACAAGCGTTCCTATAGAAAATAGCGCGGGGCACGTGTGCAGCGAATTTGTCATGTGCTATCCGCCGGGAATACCGATTCTCGCGCCGGGAGAGAGGATAACGACTCAGATACTAGACTATATAAAATACGCGAAAAGCAAGGGCTGCTCCCTCACCGGTCCCGAGGACCCCGAAATACTTAACTTAAACGTACTGACAAGGGGGATATGAAAATGGAGCTTTGGTTCAGCGAATTTCACGCACCGAATGTAAAACACAGCCTCAGAGTGAACAAGCACCTTTATTCGGGAGTCAGCGACTACCAGCAGATAGATATATTCGACACGCCCGAGTTCGGAAAGGTTCTGACCCTTGAGGGCAAGGTGATGCTGACGGAGCGCGACGAGTTTATATACGACGAGATGATAACGCACGTTCCGATGGCGGTTCACCCCAATGTGCTCGATATCCTCGTTATAGGCGCAGGCGACGGAGGCGTCGTAAAGGAGCTTACAAGATATCATAGCGTCAGGCGAATCGACCTTATCGAAATGGACCCGCAGGTCGTTGAGGTGTGCCGCACCTATCTTCCCGAAAACGCGTCTCAGCTTGACGACGAAAGAGTACACATACACTACGGCAACGCGCTGCGCTTTATAAGGCGGTGCAGCGAGGAGTACGACCTTATTATAGTGGATTCGACAGACCCGTTCGGCCCGTCCGAGGGGCTTTTCACAAGAGAGTTTTACGCCAGCTGCTGCAACGCGCTGCGCGAGGACGGAATAATGGTAAATCAGCAGGGCAGCCCGTTTTACAGTCACGACGCCGAGGCAATGCAGCGCAGCCACAAGCGGATAGTCAGCACATTCCCGATAAGCCGCATATATCAGGCTCACATACCGACATACGCCGCGGGATACTGGCTTTTCGGGTTTGCGAGCAAAAAATACCATCCGATAGACGACCTTGACGCAAAGAGATGGCTCTCGCTCGGGCTGAAAACAAAATACTACACAACGCGCCTGCACGTCGGCTCTTTTTATCTGCCGGCATTTCTCGAGGAGATGTTGATGGAGGTGGAAAATGCTGAATAAGAACATCGAAACGTTTATCGGGTGCGGCGCGGAGTACGACGCGGCGAGCCTTGTCATATCCGGAGCTCCGTTTGATTCCACGACAAGCTACAGACCGGGCGCAAGGTTTGCCCCCGCCGCGATTCGGCACGAGAGCTACGGGCTTGAAACGTACAGCCCCTATCAGAGGCGGGACATAACGGAGTTTTCGGTGTTTGACAGCGGCGACATGGAGCTTCAGTTCGGCGCGCCTTCCGCCGCGCTCTCCGATATCGAGGGGAGGACTGCCGAAATACTCTCCGACGGGAAAATACCGTTTCTTGTCGGCGGAGAACATCTTGTCACACTCGGCGCCGTCGCGGCGGCGGTTAAAAAATACCCGTCTCTTCACATTATACAGTTCGACGCGCACGCCGACCTCAGAGACGACTATCTCGGCGCAAGGCTGAGCCACGCGTGCGTAATGCGGCGGTGCTGCGATTTGACGGGGGACTCAAGGATACACCAGTTCTGCATACGAAGCGGGGATAAAAGCGAGTTTGCCTTTGCAGAACGTCACACGGATATGCACCCGTTCGGCTTTGACAAGCTCTTTGAGACTGCCGCGGCGCTGAGGGAAAAAAATACCCCCGTTTACCTCACCGTCGACCTTGACTGTCTTGATCCGTCCTCCTTTCCCGGGACGGGGACTCCCGAGGCGGGAGGAGTCTCGTTCAACGAGCTGCTCGAGGCGATTCTCGAGGTTTGCGGTGCAAACATAGTCGGCGCGGATATAAACGAGCTTTCTCCGATGCTCGACCAAAGCGGAGCGTCGACCGCGCTCGCATGCAAGATAATGCGTGAGACTCTAATCGCGATACTGAAAAACAAATAAAATTACGAATCTTTAAAATATTAAACGGTAAAACACGAAGGAGAAAAGGAGAAAAAATGAGCAGAGTTTTGGTGATAGGCTGCGGAGGGGTCGCCTCCGTCGCGATTAAAAAATGCTGCGCGGCAAGCGACGTATTCTCGGAAATTTGTATCGCGAGCCGTACAAAATCAAAGTGCGACGCGCTCGCAAAATCCCTTGAGGGGAAAACTGCGACGAAAATCACAACCGCTGCGGTGAACGCCGACGACAAGGAACAGCTTGTAAGGCTTATCAGCGAGTATAAGCCCGAGCTCGTTATGAATATTGCTCTTCCCTATCAGGATCTTACGATAATGGACGCTTGTCTCGAATGCGGGGTAAACTATATGGACACCGCAAACTACGAGCCCGAAAACACCGACGACCCGATTTGGAGAGGAGAATACGAAAAGCGCTGTAGGGAGAAGGGCTTTTCCGCCTATTTCGAATACGGCCCGCAGTGGGCGTACCGCGAAAGGTTCGAAAAGGCGGGGCTGACCGCGCTTCTCGGCTGCGGATTTGATCCCGGAGTCACTCAGGCCTACTGCGCCATGGCGGCAAAGCATATCTTCGATACAATAGATACAATAGATATTCTCGACTGCAACGGCGGCGACCACGGTTATCCTTTTGCGACGAATTTCAATCCCGAGATAAATCTGCGCGAGGTATCCGCCCCCGGAAGCTACGTTGAAAACGGGCGCTGGGTGGAGGTTCCCGCGATGAGTATAAAAAGAGAGTACGACTTCGACGAGGTCGGGAAAAAGGACATGTACCTTCTGCACCACGAGGAGATAGAGTCCCTCGCGGAAAACATACCCGGAGTGCGGCGCATAAGGTTTTTCATGACCTTCGGCGAGAGCTACCTTACGCACATGAAATGTCTTGAAAACGTCGGAATGCTCTCGACGTCCCCCGTCATGTTCAACGGTGAGGAGATTGTACCGATACAGTTTCTTAAAGCGCTCCTGCCCGACCCCGCGACCCTCGGCGAAAGAACTCACGGAAAAACGAACATAGGCTGCATTTTCAGCGGCAAAAAGGACGGAAAGGAAAGGAGTTACTACATATACAACGTCTGCGACCATCAGGAATGCTACAGAGAGGTCGGAAGTCAGGCAATAAGCTATACGACCGGAGTCCCCGCGATGTGCGGCGCTCTCATGCTGCTCACGGGGCGGTGGAATATGCCCGGAGTTCACACCGTCGAAGAGTTTGACCCCGACCCTTTTCTCGAAGCGCTTGAGGTCTACGGTCTGCCGAGGCGCGAGCGCGAAAACCCGACGCCCGTCGAATGACGTGTTTGAGACTTACCAAGAGTTATTATGAATACAACAAAACAGGAAATTCAATCGGCGCCCTTTGAGGCGCTGGACGGTATGACGCCGAGCGAGCTCTTCGGAAATCTTCCGACGCCGTTTTACCTTATCGACGAAAAAATGATACGAAGAAACGGGCGTGTTATCCATGAGCTGTCGCGGCGCGCCGGATGCTCCGTGCTGCTCGCGCAGAAGGCGTTCTCGAATTTCGGAGTCTACCCCGCGCTATCCGAGTACCTTACGGGAACGGAGGCAAGCGGGCTTTTCGAGGCGCGCCTCGGAAGAGAGGAAATGCCGCGCGGCGAGGTTCACGTGTTCTCCGCCGCATACAGGGACGACGAGTTCGACTCGATTGCAGAGTACGCCGACCATATCGTTTTCAACTCGCCAAGACAGTTTAAAAAATTCGCGCAGCGCGCGAAAGACGCGGGGTGCAGCGTCGGACTCAGAATAAACCCCGAGCTCTCGACACAGAAGGAGCACGAGATATACGACCCTTGCGCTCCGGGAAGCAGGCTCGGCACCGCGCGGGACGTATGGGACAGAGAGATGAGCGACGAGGATATATCGCAGCTTGACGGTATACACTTTCACACACTCTGCGAGCAGGACTCATGCGACCTTTGGGCGACCCTTCGCGCGGTGGAGGAAAAATTCGGAGATATACTGTCCCTTGCGTCCGTAAAATGGCTGAATATGGGAGGCGGCCACCATATAACGCGCCGAGGATACGATATGCAGACTCTTGAAAGGTGCATAAGATATGCAAAGGAAAAATGGAACGTCAAAATCTATCTTGAGCCCGGGGAGGCATGGGCGCTGAACGCGGGATTTCTCGGAACACGGATACTTGATATAACGGAAAACGGAGGAATAAAAACCGCAGTCGCGGACGCGTCAGCCGCGTGCCATATGCCCGACGTCATTGAAATGCCGTACACGCCACCGCTTTGGGGAGAAAGGCGCAATGAGCGCGGCGGGATAAGGTACAGAGTCGCGGGGCCGACTTGCCTTGCGGGAGATATTGTCGGAGACTACAGCTTTGACAGGGAGCTCAGAGAAGGGGATTTATTACTGTTTGGCGACATGGCGATATACACGACGTGCAAAAACAACACATTCAACGGAATGCCGCTGCCCGCGATATATTTTCACCGCGAGGACGGGAGCATTGAAACTCTCGCAAGCTTTTCATACGAGGATTTCAAATGCAGACTCGGGAGAAAGTGATTTCGCGCGCCTTTTCAAAGTTCGTACAGACTTCTCTCAAAAGTTTTGGTCAAGCTTGCCCTTGGGGTTCTCACGAAAGCTTTGCTTTTGTGGGGAGTGGCTCAAAAGCTTGCGGGGTTCGGGGCGCGCCCCGATTATTGGCGTTTCTTTTGCAGCTTTTCTCCCGGCCGATTGCGTCAAAGAAAAGCGTCATACAAGTTAGTTTCTGCAAAAAATCGGGGGCTGAAAAGCCCCCGAAATTTTTTATATAGAACCCCACCGGCGCTTCGCGACACCTCCCCTTTCAGGGGAGGCTCTGACCACTGACCACCGACCACTGACCACTGACCACTGACCGCTGACCACCGACCACTGACCACTGACCGCTGACCACTGACCACCGACCACTGACCACTAATCACTGACCGCTGAATAAACCCCTCCGTCGGCGAAGCCGACACCTCCCCTTTCAGGGGAGGCTCTTGAAGTCGGGACGCCGCCCCGAACCCCGCCGCCTTTTTAAGCCGCTCCCTCAAAAATTTTATAGAAATTTTATCAAATCCATTGACAAACAGGAAAACACGAGTATAATAACATTTGAACAGTTATTCAAATGATGAGGTAATAAAATGTTTGACTACGATTCCATAACCAAAAGTACGGAAAACAATAAAATAAAAACAAAAGAAGATTTTAAAAGAGAATCCGACAGCGAAACTGATTTTTCCGAGACGCTCGCCGAGGAGGGCGCGCCCGGCTGCGACTTCATGCACGTACACGAGGACGTGGTAAAACGTGTGGAAAACGAAATACCGCGGGAAAACGACCTCTTTGACCTCGCCGAGCTTTTTAAAATCTTCGGCGACTCCACAAGAATACGCATTCTCTATACCCTCTCGATTTCCGAAATGTGCGTATGCGACCTTTCAAGAGTGCTTTCAATGAACGTCTCCGCGATATCGCACCAGCTCAGAATACTGAGACAGGCGCGTCTCGTCGGCTGCCGCCGCGAGGGGAAAACCATGTTTTACTTCCTGACGGACGACCACGTGAACCTTATTCTGAAACAGGGCTATGAGCACATAAGCGAGTAGCGCGCATAAAAATATTATAAAAATACCTTACCGCCCGACTCGCTTTATTTAAAATAAAAATTTTGCCGAAAATTTATTTTTAATATTAATATAATACCGCTGATTAAAGGAGGATGTTATGAAAAAAGTATACTCTGTTTCCGGGATAGACTGCGCAAACTGCGCCGCAAAGCTTGAAAGACGGCTTAAAAAAATAAAGGACGCGGACAACGTATCCCTTAACTTTATCGCCCAAAGGCTGACTGTCGAAGCCGACGACGGCTGTTTTGACGAGGTTCTCACCGAGGCTCTCGATATAATAAAAAAGAAAGAGCCGGACTGTAGGGTGACATTGGGGTGAGCGCCGACATGAGAGAAACAAGAAAAACGGGCGAAAGGGCAAGTAAGCTAAAGCTTACAAAAAAGCAAAAAAGAAAGCTTTTTGAAATTATCTCGGGCGCGTTTCTTCTCCTTGCGGCATCTGTTATCTGCTCGGTTTTTTCACTTCCCAAATGGGCGGCGCTTCTAATTTACGCTCTTCCCTATTTCATCAGCGGCTACGACGTCATCGCCGACTGCGTATACGACATTACCCGCGGCGAAATATTCGGCGAAAATTTTCTTATGACTGTAGCGACAGTCGGCGCGGCGGCGATAGGAGAGTTCCGCGAGGCGGTCTTTGTGATGATATTTTATAAAACAGGCTCGCTTTTCGAGAGCATTGCCGTCGGAAGAAACAGGGAAAGTATACTCGCGCTGTCAAGCATGAAGCCCGAAAAGGCAAAAAAACGCTCTCTGAGCGGAGAAATAACGGAGGTCCCCGTCGAGGAGATAATGCCCGGAGACGTCGTCGCGGTATTTCCCGGGGACAGGATACCGATTGACGGCACCGTAATTTTCGGCTCGTCCGCCGTTGACACTTCGGCGCTGACGGGAGAGGCAATGCCGCGCCGCGCCGAGGTCGGCGATAGGGTTCAAAGCGGCTGCATTGCGATAGGCGGCTCTCTTGACATAAAAGCGGAGACAGCTTTCGGTGAGTCGACAATATCCAAGGTCATAAATCTGATAAGCGAATCGTCCGCCGCGAAATCTAAATCCGAAAACTTTATAACAGTCTTTTCAAGATACTATACCCCGGCGGTCGTACTGTCGGCGGTACTCCTTGCGGTAATACCGTCCGTTATTACGGGGAATGTTTCAATCTGGGTACACAGAGCGCTTATATTCCTCGTCGTATCCTGCCCGTGCGCGCTTGTGATTTCCGTGCCGCTTGCATATTTCAGCGGAATGGGAAAGGCGGCAAAGCTCGGCGTGCTCGTCAAGGGTTCAAACTATCTTGAAGCTCTCTCAAAGACGGATACGGCGGTTTTCGACAAAACGGGGACGCTGACAGAGGGAAAATTTACTCTTACAAAAATAAACTCAAGACTTGAGAGTGACGAGTTTCTTCTGTACGCCGCCTCAATCGAGCAAAACAGCAGTCACCCGCTGGCGTCTGCCGTCACCGAAAAGCTTTGTGAGACAGGCGCAAGACCCCTTTGCTGCGCGGAGTTTACGGAAAAGGCGGGGCTCGGCGCAAGCGGAATTGCGGGCGGCAAAAGGGTTCTTGTCGGGAACTCTAAATTTATGAATGAAAACGGCATCGCGCCTCCGTTTGAGCCGTCCGAGACATCGGTTCACGCGGCGCTCGACGGGGAATACGTCGGGTACGCCGTCTTTGAGGACGTGCCGAAAAAGAATTCAAAAGAGGCCGTTTTGCGCCTCAGAAAAAACAAAATCAGGACATATATGCTCACGGGGGATAAAAAAAGCGCCGGCGAAAGGACGGCGGAACTTCTCGGTATCGACTCGGTGCGCACGGAGCTTATGCCCGAGGATAAAGTCAGCGCTCTCGAAGAGCTTATGGCAGAGAAAAATGACAAAGCGAAAAAAGGCAGCGTCATTTTCGTCGGCGACGGGATAAACGACGCGCCGACGCTGTCAAGAGCGGACGTCGGAATAGCTATGGGCGCTCTCGGCAGCGACATGGCGATAGAATGCGCCGACATTGTCCTCATGGACGACGACCCCGAAAAGATTGCCGACGCCGTCGATATTTCAAAAAAAGTACACAGGATAGTAACGCAGAATATCGCGTTCGCGCTCGGCGTTAAGGCGGCGGTTCTCGTCCTCGGCGCGCTCGGGGTCGCCATGATGTGGGAGGCTGTGTTTGCCGACGTCGGCGTGTCGGTACTCGCGATACTCAATTCAATGCGTCTGTTAAAATAATTTAGTATTAAATAAATTTAAAATTCGAAATCCTTAAAAAACGACTCAATACTGCCCTTTTCGGCATTTGCGGAACCGCATATCATTTTATCGGAGCCGCCTCCCTTGCCGCAAAGGGCGTCGTTTATTTTTCGGCATTTGTCTTTCAGATTCACCCTTTCGGAGACGATAATATATCTGTACCCCGAGTCGCCGTCGCCGATAAACCCCGCGCAGACTCCACCGCACTTTTGCAGGACGGAGTTTAGAAATTCGCGTACCGATTCGACGTCGCAGCTTGAATCAAAGAAGAAGCAGAGATTGCCGTCGGTATATTCGACATTTGACGATTTTAATTTCAGAAGCTCCCGTCTTATTTGAATATTCTCGCTTTTCAACCTCGATAACCTCTCGCTCAGGCGCGACACCGCCTCTCTTGCCTCCTCCCTCTTTACGGAAAAAGACTCGGCTATATCGGACAATATTTCATGCTCCGATATGAAAAGGCTCACGGCGTCGCTCCCCGCGACGGCAAATATTCTCGTGCCGCCTTTATATTTCATATAGTCTGTCACCTTGAAGGCTCCGATCTCGCCCGTCCTTGAAACATGCGGAGCGCAGCAGGCGCAAATGTCAACGTCCTCGATTTTTACAAGTCGGACTCTCCCCTCTATCTCCTTTTTGCTCCTGTATTCGATTGACAAAAGCTCGTTTTTTTCGGGATACCACGCCGTTACCGGATGATTTTTGACAATTGCATTATTTACAAGTGTCTCAATTCTTTTTATATCTTCGCCGCCGAGCGCGCCGTTATAATCGGCGCGTATATATTTCTCCGAGAGGTGAAAGCCAACGTTGTGAAAGCCGTACTCGGTGTGTATAACGCCCGATAGTATATGCTCCGCGGTGTGATTCTGCATTCGCCTAAAACGCTCTTTGAAATCAACTTTGCCCATAGCGCGCGCTCCGGGCTCAAATTTTTCCTTTGTCAGGTGATAAATAACGCCGTTTTCCTCGCGCACATGCAGAACGTCAAACGCACCGAGCTTCCCCTCGTCCGACGCCTGACCGCCGCCCTCCGGGAAAAACGCCGTTCTGTCAAGGACAGTCTCATATCCGCTCTCGACGGGAGCGCATGAAATGACCTTTGCCTCAAACTCGCTTACGTAGCTGTCGACGTCAAAGAGTCTTACCGTTTCGTTTTTATTTGAATTTGCCGAATTTACGGCATTTATATTTGTCTCAGCGCTCAAAACAGACCTCCGAAATACCGAATTTTACGCTTTATATCCGTTTTTATTATTCTAATTATATTTGCTTGTCCCGAAAAAATCAAGCCGTAATTTCGCAATTTTCGGCTTTATGCTGACATTATATATTATTTTTTATATTTTTATATACAATAAGCTCAAAATATGATATACTGTGGTATACTGTGATATACTGAGAGAAGTATAGGTAAATTTTTATAAAATTTTAAAATTCCAAAATTCGGCGAAGGGAGGCGACGCAGTGAAAATCAAACGCAAAGAAAAAAAAGCGCAGTTCAAAGGCGCAGCGGGCAAAAGCGGTATATCCGTAAAAATTGCCGCGCTTATTCTTTTCGCCTCGTTTCTCCTGCCGCTTCTTCCTCTGCCCGAGATAACTGTTCATTCCGCGCCGGAAGAGGACACGGACGGCGCGCCCGCGGCATACGTCGAAAAAAGCAGAACTAATATTCTCCCCGAGGGGCGCTTCACCGTCGAAAATTACGCCGACGAGGATTTTTTGACGGACGACGCGGACTATGAGACAGCCTACCGCCCGATGAACGGGAGGACGGGTATAAACGTAAGGCGACGCGGCGGCGAGGGAGATTTTTCCGTCGTTCTCTCAAAAAATTACGACGAGGCGCTCGACCTCGGAAGATACAACGAGCTGTTTTTCAGAGTGTTCGGTGAGGCGGCGGGCGGCTCCGATGCAGCCGATACGGCAGAAAAAAATATTTTAAGCATCTCATTTACGCTGTATTCGCCGACGGGCTCTTATACCGCCTCGGCAAGCGTCCCGTCCGACGGCGCGGTCTACGACGTTTATCTGCCGCTCGATGCGTTTCTGTCAAGGGACGGCATATACAGAGTCGAAATACAGATAAGCTCGAGCGAAAACATATCGGCGTCGATATCCGCGATTTTCGCCGACAGCCTGTTTTCCTACTCCCACATTTCCCGCTTTTCCGCCGACAGATTCGCGCCCGACCCGAAAACCGAGATATACAGGGATAAAATCGAGCTTACACTGAGCGAGCAGTCCTCGTCGCTGAGCGCGGTATTCGCAAGACCTTGCGTAAAAAGCAAAAACGGTGAAATATCGTCGTCGGGCACTTATATCGCAAAGCTCGTTCTATCGGGAGCGGAAAACGGAACAGTCACCTTTTCGGTGAAGAAAAACATCGACAGCGAATACTACAACGCCGCGACACTGACTATATCTCCCGGGACAAACTCTTATCCGTTTATATTTGACGCGGCAAGGGGCTGCGACAGCTACAAGGTCACTCTATCGGGCGTCACCTTGCAAAACAAGGATAAGGTCACGGTACACAGTATAGGGATAAGCTATTTTCCCGAAGCTGTTTTCCCGGACGAACAGAGCGACTCCCTTCCGGGCGCCATAACCTCGTGCAGTCTGTCGCAGAGCTCGGGTGAGATAAGGCTGAACGGAACGGTAAATCCCGACACGGTGGTAAGCCATATAAATTCCCGCCTCGGCGTTTTCGCAGCGGACATGTGGAGCGACGAGACATTTGAAATCCCGTCGTCGGTGGATATGACGACAGTGTTTTCAATAACCGCGAAAACAGACGTCCTGAGCGGAAACCCGTCGCTTTACAGATACTTTATCGCGATAGTCGAGGACGGGGAGATAACTCCCGTTACCTCTGCAGTGTATCCGTCCGTCGCCGTATCCAATGCGGCGTCGGGAACGAGCGTTCTGGGACTGCAAAGCGACGACGCATCCTCGTTTTTTGAAGCGAACGTCTCGCACACCGTAGTCGACGTGTATCTTGACAGACTGCTCGACAACAAAAACGGCAGCAGGATATACTCATACGGCTCAAGCTTTTTCTACCTTAACAACGCCTATATAAACGAACTTGACTCAAAGGTCAATTTTCTCATCGGCTGCGGCGCAAACGTCTGTCTGAGGCTTCTCTTTTCCTCACCGCCGAAGAGCGCGGGGGAAAAAGACGACAGCGTCTTTTACTCGTTTGACAGCAGTGACAGAGAGCTGTCCCAAAAATATATGGCGGCGGTGGACTTTCTGACGTCAAGGTATCATGAGTCGTCGGGAATAATCGTCGGATGTCGGATAAATTCACTTGTATACAACGATTCGGGCATAAACGGCGGGCTTATAAGATACGCCGAAAACTACGCAAACATTCTTCGTCTCACGGCGGTGGTCATAAAGCAGAACATATCCGACGCGTCACTCATCGTGCCTATCGGAGACAACTATATATACGGGGACGGCGCGTCGGAAGACGGCTCAAGAAATATCCCCGACGCCGTTACGGGAATCGGCGACGCGGAATGCGACGCCGCGCTTCTTGCCGTTCTTGTGTCTCAGTATATTGCGAAAAACGGCGGGTTCCAATGGTATTTCATGTACGAGTGCGAAAGCGAGCCCGCATCGGCGCTCGCCTATGCCGCGACTCTGTACAGCCAGCTCACTCAGGGCAGCGGCACTTCCCCGCGCGCCGATTTTGTCCTCTGGCAGCCCGAGGGGAGCGTTTCCGAAGAGGAGGTAGCGGCATTTGCCGAGGCGGCGGAGAGCGCGTCCGGCGCTCTTAACACCGGAGCCGCAATCCTTTCGGTTTTAAGGCTTGACGGGGATTTTGACGCCGTGTGCGATATGCTGGCGGGCGCCGGCGGGAGCGACGGCGAGAGGGTAATACACTCCTTTGATGCGCAAAATGCCGACAGACGGGCGCTCTCGGGAAACGTGCCGCTGTGGGATTTCAGAAAGTCCTACAGCACACAGGGATTTATTTTCGGCGGCTGCGCGTCGAGCCTTTCGACGGAGAACCTCGGCTCGAGCCAAAATTCCCCCGACATGTACTCAGACACACCAAACGCCCGCGCTCTGAGGTGCCGCACAGACACGTCCCTCGGAAACACCGCCGTCATGTTCTGCAAGTTCGATACACCGAAAAACCTGTCAAAAGCCGCATACGTCGACCTGACTCTCCGTATCGGCGAAGAGGCGATGCAAGCGGGCGGCGTTCCGATAAATATACCGATAAAAATAACATTCGGAAAAGGGGTTACAAGATGCGAGTTTGACTCTCTTGTCACCGCGGGGGAAACCGTTACTCTCAGGTGTCAGACAGGAGTCGACGAGATGGATTTCAGCGCCGAGTACATCGCAGTCTCGGCAAAATGCGCCGAGAACGTCACAATCGACGTCTCGACTGTAAGCGCCGTGTCGGCATACCTGAGCAGCGAGGAGCTGTCGCGGGCAATCGAGCGCGAAAATACAAAGGATTCGAGAAATTCAAGGACAAGCCTGAAAGTGTTTCCGATTGTATCCGCCTGCATTACAGTCGTCGTATTCGCGCTGCTCAGCGTTATAAAGTCGGAGCCCGCGTCCAAGGCGGAGAAGACATGGATAAAGGGTCAAAAAAAGAAAAATACCGCCGCGGCGCCAAAGAAGCGCGAGGAGGAATATTCGCCGTACCGCAAATAAAACGGAAAATCAAAAATGCCCGCCGTGTAACGGAGCGCCTTGCCCTGACTGTATTGCCTATCGGTACAGAGCTTTATATATTTCGATTTATTTCGTCATATACTTATTTAAGTACTTGATATCGGACATTCTTTGTGATACAATATTTGCACGGTAAAATTCCGCATAAACCACAGAATCAAACGAATCAAACGAATCAAACGAATCAAACGAAAGAGGTACTTATGAGCGACCGTCGTATACCGAAAGAAAAAGTTGCTATTTTGGACTGCGGAGGACAGTACACCAAGGTAATTGACAGGAAGGTGAGAGAGCTCGGAGTATATACGGAAATCTTTCCGATGGGTGTGTCATCGGAGTCGCTGAGCGATTTCAGCGCGCTGATACTCAGCGGAGGCCCGTCGAGCGTATGGGCAAACGAGGCTCCGAAATATGACGACCGAATCTTTGAAATCGGAAAGCCCGTTCTCGGAATATGCTACGGTATGCAGCTTATCTCAAACCATTTCGGCGGAGAGGTCATACCCGCCTACAAGACCGAATACGGACAAACCGAAATAGACATAGACGTCGAATGCCCTCTTTTTTCGGGGCTCTCGCCGAGGGAAAAGGTTCTGATGAGCCACGGGGACGCTGTGAAAAAATGCCCCGACGGCTTCAGCGTCGCCGCAAGCACGGGCGACGTTACGGCGGGGGTATGGAGCGCCGAGCACAAAATCGTCGGCGTTCAGTTTCACCCTGAGGTGGAGCTGACAGAAAACGGTCTTTTGATGCTTGAAAACTTTCTGCGAAAAATATGCTGCCTCAAGGACGTATACGCGCTTGAGGACAGAATAGAAACATCGGTGAACATGATACGCGATAGGGTCGGCGACGACGGGAAGGTCGTCGTTCTCGTATCGGGCGGGGTTGATTCCGCTGTCACAGCAGCGCTTCTCTGCCGCGCGCTTCGTCCCGACCAGGTCTACGGCATACATATAGACCACGGCCTGATGAGAAAGAACGAGTCAGACCTTATTTGCGAAAATCTTTCCTCTCTCGGCCTTGTAAACATGCAGCGCATCAATGCCGAGGACGAGTTTTTCAACAAATCCATAACGATTGACGGCAAGGTATACCCTCCCCTTTCCGAGGTCTGCGACCCCGAAAAAAAGAGAGCCATAATCGGCTCAATGTTTTTTAAGGTGACAGACGACGCGGCAAGAAAGCTGAATATAGATTTTGAAACCGCATACCTCGCTCAGGGTACTTTGAGACCCGACCTTATCGAAAGCGGGAACCCCGATGTTTCGGGATACGCAAACAAAATCAAAACTCACCATAACGACGTCGGCGTGATACGCACACTGCGCGACAGGGGGCGTGTCATCGAGACAAACTGGGACTGGCACAAGGACGAGGTCAGAAAGGTCGCGCGAATGCTCGGACTCGACGAGGAGATAGCCTCACGTCAGCCCTTCCCGGGACCGGGACTCGGCGTTCGTCTTATCTGCTGCGAGGGCCCCGAGTCCTTGCCCGATGAGAAAAAGCTTGCCGAAATCGCATGCTTTACAAGAGACAAGAGCGACGGCAACTATTTTATTCACGTCGGACCGATTCGCTCGGTCGGAGTGCAGGGAGATTGCCGCAGCTACAAGCTGCTCTCGACTCTTTATCCCGCAAGCAAAGCCCCAATATCCCCGCGCGAGGTCGACTGGGAAAAGCTGATGCGGCTGGCGCTCGATATACCTAATAAATTCGACTTTGTCAACAGAGTGGCGTATTGCCTTGACGGATACCCGACGGAGCGCGAAAGCGCCGCTATAAGCTGCGACGGAATGCACATATGCCACGAGAGCGCGGATTTGCTTCGCGAAATAGACGATATCGTAACGCACAATATAATGAATCCCAAAATAGCGCAGTGCTTTGCCGTCCTCTTCCCAATGAGCGCGGGCGGGGGCAAAAAGTATTCGTGCGCGATTCGCGCGGTCTGCACGTCGGATTTTATGACCGCAAGGAGCGCTGTCCCCGGGAAGGATTTTCCGACAGAAGCGCTTGCAAATACCGTGACCGAAATCAAAAACGCCGTGGGCGAGAAAATCAGCATGATTTTCTACGACGTCACAGGCAAACCCCCGGCGACTGTTGAGTGGGAATAAGTTGAGAAGTCGTAAAAACCCAGTATTTATGCGGGTTTGCAGACTTTCGAGAGGTCTTTTG
>CANRNZ010000013.1 GCA_947632135.1 uncultured Clostridia bacterium | reverse complement strand
AACAAGAAGTACCTCGGTTACATCTACGTCAACGAAATCGGAGAGCTGGTAAAGCCGGGATACATCACCCAGCATTTTCCGCTGGTGTTGGAGAAGAACGGACTGCGGAAAATCCGTTTTCACGATCTCCGGCATAGCTGCGCGAGTTTGCTTCATGCAAACGGTGTGAGCCTGAAAGACATTCAGGAGTGGTTGGGACACAGCGATATTTCCACGACATCGAACATCTATACCCATCTGGATTTCAGCTCCAAGGTTGCGTCTGCCAATGCGATTATAGGTGTGTATCCTACCGCGTCACACCCGATGTCCCTCCAATGTCCCTCCAAAAATGGAGGGTAAAGCGAGGGAAATGGCCGTGTCCCTCCGATTTACGAGGCCCGCGGCAGAAATAAAGAAAGGCCCGAAAACGCCTGAAAATCAAGCATTTTCGAGCCTGTTAGGGTCTGGTGCCGGTGGCGGGACTTGAACCCGCACGCCATCGCTGGCAATGGATTTTGAGTCCACCTCGTCTGCCAATTCCAACACACCGGCATTTCTATTTTCAAAGTCCGGCTCCCGATGTCCCGACCGAGAAATCGGAGGGACATCGTGGAGGGACATGAAAAGCAAGTTACATATTGAGTTGTCAAAAATCCTTGTAAATCAAGGGTTTCCAGCACGGCGGCATGAAACGGCGTTGTAGATTTTGAGTCTGTCTCGTCTGCCAATTCCGACACACCGGCACGTATTCCTTCTCTTTTTGCGATATTACAAATAGTAGTATACCATAAAATCCGCGCGTTTGCAATAACAAAAGTCGGATTTTTTTACTATTCGCAAAATGAATTAAGGTTTTGTAATATATTCTATAATATATAATGAAGAAAACACAAAAAAGAATAATAAAACGACAACAAAAAAAGACACGCTCCTTACCGCGGATTTTGCGGTAAGGAGCGTTTTTGCGTCGCGGCAGGCATTTTACATTTCTTTGCCGTTTGAAATTCTGCCTGAAATTTCACTCGAAAAATTTCACTCGAAAAATTTCACTCAAAAATTTTCACTCGAATAATTTATCAAACGGCAGCTCGCCCTCGTAAGCCTCAATTCTTCCCGAATCGACGAGCTCGGTAAGCGACGAATCGAGCGGAAGCTTTGCGATTACCGGTATATTGTACTCCCTTGAAATGCTCTCCGCGCGGCTTTCGCCGAACAGCTCTATTTTTTTGCCGCAGTCGGGGCAAATCGCATAGGACATGTTCTCCACCACCCCGAGAACCGGTATATTCATAAGCGACGCCATTCTCAGCGCCTTTTCAACTATCATCGACACAAGCTTCTGCGGCGTTGTGACGACGATTATCCCGTCGAGCGGCACCGACTGGAAAACGGTCAGCGGCACGTCCCCCGTTCCCGGAGGCATGTCAACGAACATATAATCGACGTCTCCCCACGTGACGTCAGTCCAGAACTGCTTTACCGCTCCCGCAATCACCGGCCCGCGCCATACGACGGGATCGGTTTCGTTTTCGAGCAGCAGATTCAGCGACATTATCTTGACGCCGCCGCGGCTGAGCGGAGGCACCATCGCCCCGTTTTCCTCCGACACGCTGCCGCTCTTTATGCCGAACGCCTTCGGTATCGACGGGCCCGTTATATCGGCGTCGAGAATTGCCGTGCGAAGGGAGCGCCTCGAGGCGGCGAGCGCAAGAAGAGAGGTGACGAGGGATTTACCTACCCCGCCCTTTCCGCTGACGACTCCTATTACTTTTTTTACGTCGCTGTCACTGCGAAGCGCTTCGTATGCGGGGGCGGAGCCTCTTGACGGGCAGTTTTCCCCGCAGCTTGAACAGTCGTGACTGCAATCTGACATACCTTTTCTCCTTTGAATCTTGGAATTTCAAAATTTTAGAATTTTAGAATTTTAGAATTTTAGAATTTTAATTTGGCTGAAATCAAAACAACTTAAATTATACAAACTAAAAGCGACAATGCGGCATAAAAAGTCAAATGTCAAAAATCCCGCTTAAATCTGCGTTTGCCGAAAAATATATGTCCTCGGCGCGCCGCTCTTTTAATTTATTGATTTACTTATCAAATTATTTGAATTATTCAGCTCATATTTATTTTGTTCTTCTTTTTCACTATTTTGTATATTTCAAATACCGCGAGCGCGCACAGCGCGGGAATGAAGGACATAAGATAAAGTTTTATGTCGAGCGTCGGTATTCCGAGCGCCGACGACATTCCCTTTGAAAAAGCGAAAAACAGCGAAATAAGAATAAACACGGGAAACATCAGCGGTATCGCCTTGCTTCTCACCTTTGACGAGTTCATAAAAATGCTCTTGCTCGTCATAAGCTCCGCGCCGACAGTCGGCAGGGTCAGTACCGACGAGACAAAAATCAAGTTTGCGAGAGTCTCCGCCCTGCACCCCGGCGCGACGGACGGAAAAATTAAAATCACGCTCGGCACGGCGAGAATCAGAAAAGCCCAAAGCGCGCCGATAAGAATTGAGCGCGCGAACTCACGCGGAGTCCCGGGCAGCCGCCTTTTCTCCTCAGGCAGACTTATCATGTTATACGGCGGGTCCCTGAGCGCGGTAATAAGAATCACCGCGAAGTCAAATACAAGTCCCCAAAGCAAAAGGTGAACCGGGTCGGCGACCGGAATCGGCATAAACACCGAAGCAATAACGTACAGAAGTCTCGCGCTCTGAGAGGCTATAAGATAATTCGCGCACCTTCTCAGCGCCATCATCGCGCTTTTCGCAAGCTCGGTAACTCTGAACGCCTCGAAAACTCCGCCGCCGTTCCCCGAGGGAGTGACAACGACATGCGACGCCGCGCGTATCGACTGCGGAATCGTTTTCCTTATTGCCGAGGGCTTCGGCACGGCAAAGGAGACGGGAACCTCCTTCATTGCCCACATATCCCGCGCGTCGTTTGTGATATATGCGACGGCGGCGCCTCCCGCAATAAGCTTTGAGAGTATCTCGCGGCGCCTTTCCGCAGCGTCCCTGACCCCCGTGACCACCGCCGCAAACTGCCCTTTTTCAAGCTCTATTTTTTCGAGCGACAACGCCTCCTCAAGGGTAATAATTCTGTCCTTTTCGGTTATAAATCCGACCGATTCGAGAAACGCCGTATCCTCGCGCGAGCCCTCGGTGAAGCAGACCATTCGCGCCTCTCCGTCGCGGCATTTTCTTATAACGTCAAGCGCGTCTCCGTGCGGTCTGTCCGCAAGGGAAAGAAATCCCTCGAACACCATGCACATCTGAAGCGCGGATACGCGGTTGAGATTTATATACGGCGAGTTCCGCGAGGCGACGCCCAAGGTGAAGACTCCTCTCGAGCGCAGCTTTGACGCCTCGGCGCTTATCCGCGCGGCGTCCTCCTTCGTAATCGGAAGCACAACGCCGTTTTTCCTTATCTGATTGCAGCAGGAAAGAACGTTTTCCACCGCGCCGCTGACAAACGCCTCATAGTTCCCCGCGCTGCACACGAGTACGGTGTCAAGCCCTCCGCTGTCGGCGCTTCCCTGCGGCTCGTGCCCCGCAATTACGGTGTTTTCAATGGCGCGGGACTTTTGAACTGTCGAAAAATACTCATCGTAAACCTTGTGTATACCCGAATAATCAATCCCCTCGCGCTCTCTCTCGGGCTCAATGAACGATTCCGCAAGGGAGCCCTGCGGCAGAGTACCGGTGGTAAGGTATGCGAGCCTTAAAAGCCTTGACGGGTCTATCCCCTCGACGGGCTCGTCCAAATTTACAAGCCTGTCCCCGACGAAATAAGACGTCAGGGTTATGTCCCCCGATTTCAGCATTCCCGCGCCCTCGATAACGAACGTATCCGTATCGCTGAGCACTTCGACAGTCGCGGCGTCCTTGATTTTTGCGCGCCCCGCGTAATCGCTGTCGGCTTTTTTCACCGATATCGCAACGACAATACAGCCGAGCGCCGTAAAAAATTCGCTCATTGCGGCGACGGCGAGGGAAAGGGACGACAGCATTACCTTTATTACGGACGTATCCTTTACTATAATGCCGCAGATTGTCAGCGCGGCGACGACTGCAATCATAAACAGGCTTTCAATGCGGCACCACCTTGAGAGCTTGTCGAGAAGAGTCATTTTCTCACCCGACGGGATAAGGAGCCTGCCGAAGGTCGACGCGGCGAGAGTATTTTTCCCGGTCGCCACAACGACGCCGCGAATTTCCCCCGACACAACGGTACTCCCCGCGTACAGCATGTTGGCTCTGTTTTCAATCGGGACCTCGCTCCCCGGCTCCTCGTTTATGACGTCGGCGGTTTTCAGGACAAGACCCTTGTTTGCCGTCATTTTATTTTCGTATACAAAGGCGCCCGACGAATAGAGAATGCGGATATCCGAGGGAACTGTGTCCCCCGCGCCGAGAATGACGATATCGCCCTCGACGAGTCTTTCCGCGCTGCGTATCGTACCCTCCGAATCGCGTATTACCCTGACACGCGGTATAACTCCGCGCGCTTTTTCCTCGAAAACGCGCTGAGCCTTTATATAGGTAAAAATCCTGAGCGCGACGCTTGCCGCCAGCACAGCGATTATGATAGGCGCTTCGACGCTTCGCTCAAAAATACCAGCGACAACAGCGACTATAACGAGGAGGGCCGTGGCGAGGTCAAGGAGAGTTTGAACGGCAAAATCCGACGCGGACGCTTTTTTCACGTACCATATTCTGTTCGGGCCGTTTTTTGAGAGTCTTTTTGCCGCGGTCTTTTCCGAGAGTCCCTTTGCCGAATCTGTTTTCAGTGTCTGACACAGCATTTGCGGGTCCCAGGAATGCCAATTAGTGTTAATACTCATAAACAATACCTTTTTTAAGTTCGCACTCACCCATCGGGAAGTTTTCGCGCGTTGTTCGCACACACCCACTGGGAAGTTTTCGCCCGCCTTTTTCAAAAGGCGGCAGGGTCGAGGGGCAGAGCCCTCGTCGCGCTCCGCAGAGCGCGAAAGCTCCGATACGCGTTCTTTTTGCAAAGCTTTTTCCTCGGCTTTTGAGTCAAGAAAAAGCGTTGAGAGGTTCGCGCTGCATAAATTCTCTTGGCAGAACCCCACCGGCGCTTCGCGCCACCTCCCCTTTCAGGGGAGGCTCTGACCACTGACCACTGACCACTGACCACTTCGGAAACTAACTTCACCGACGCTTTTCTTTGAAGCCGTCGGCGCAAAGAAAAGCTGCAAAAGAAACGCCAAGCGTCGGGGCGCCGCCCCGAACCCTGCCACCTTTTGAAAAAGGTGGACCAAAACTCTTGTGATGAGTCTGTGCGAACCTTATTATATCTACTTTACTCCGAGACGACCGCGACCCCGTCGGGCGTCGCGTCAAGCGCAAGCTTCTTTAAACCGCCGCGCATTCTTATTATCTCGTTCGCTATCCTGTCCTCTATCTCCGTCTCTATAAAACGCCTCATGTTTCTTGCCCCGTACTTTACGGAAAATGACTTTTCCGCTATATAATCCGTGACGTTTTCCGTGTACGTGAGGACTATCTCCTTCTCCGCCATGTTGGCGGCAAGGTCGGACATCATTATCTTCGCTATCCTTCTGAAATCGCTCTTCTCAAGACTTCTGAACGTTATTATCTCATCGACCCTGTTGATAAATTCGGGACGAAGGAACTCCGACAGCGCCTTCTGAGTCTTTTCCTCGGCGACAATGTCGGGACTGTCCGTAAAGCCGGGAAGAGTCGACGAGCCGACGGACCCCGCGTTGGTCGTCATAACAATCACCGTGTTCTCAAAGCTCACCTGCTTTCCGCGCGCGTCGGTTATTCTTCCGTCGTCAAGTATTTGGAGAAGAATATTCATAACGTCGGGATGCGCCTTTTCTATCTCGTCAAATAGCACGACGGAATATGGCCTCCTGCGGATTTTTTCGGTGAGCTGACCCGCGTCGTCGTATCCGACGTATCCGGGGGGCGCTCCGATTATCCTCGACACCGAGAACTTATCCATGAACTCGCTCATATCGAGCCTTATCAGAGTTTCGGGAGACGAGAACAAATCGTTTGCAAGCACCTTGACAAGCTCCGTTTTACCGACTCCGGTGGGGCCGGCGAATATAAATGACACCGGTTTTCTCTTCGGCGACACTCCCGTGCGCCCGCGCCTTATGGCTCTTACAACGCCGTCTACCGCCTTATCCTGCCCGACGATTCTCTCTCTTATTCTGTCGGCGAGCCCGTCGAGCCTTTCAAACTCGTCCTCGTTTATTGAGTTTGCGGGAATTCCCGTCCATATTTCAATTACGTCGGCAAGATCCGAGACCTTCATCTCCACCTTTTCGCAAAGGGGTGTCAGCTCCTCGACTCTCGAGTTCAGCGCTATCGTCTCGCTCTTTATTTCGGCAAGCCTCTTATACAAATCCTCGGGCTTGTCGGACTTTTCCGCCTCCGCCTCAAGAACGTTCTTTTCGCTCTCAAGGTCGCGCAGCTTATCGAGCGCCTCTCGCTTTTCGTTTATTTCGGGGGACGAAAGGGATATGTGCGACGCCGCCTCGTCTATCAAATCTATCGCCTTGTCGGGGAGGTATCTGTCCGTTATATACCTTTCGGAAAGGCTCACAGCGTACGAGAGCACCGACGATGGGATAACTATGGAGTGGTACTCCTCGTAGTAGTGCTTTATGCCGCGCAGAATTTTCTCCGTATCCTCCATACTCGGCTCCTCAACGGTGACGGGCTGGAAGCGTCTTTCGAGAGCGGTATCCTTTTCTATATATTTTCTGTATTCGGTAAGAGTCGTCGCTCCTATTACCTGTATCTCGCCGCGCGACAGCGCGGGCTTCAGTATATTCGCGGCGTTCATTGAGCCCTCGGCGTCGCCCGCGCCGACAATATTATGCACCTCGTCTATTACGAGTATAATATTCCCGAGCGCCCTGACCTCTCCGAGGAGCCCGAGAACTCTCGACTCGAACTGCCCTCTGAACTGTGTCCCCGCGACGAGTGCCGTGAGGTCTACAAGATATACCTCTTTGTTTTTGAGAGCGTAGGGCACCTCGCCCTTTACTATTCTCTGCGCGAGCGCCTCGGCAATCGCGGTCTTTCCGACTCCGGGCTCACCGATGAGGCACGGGTTGTTTTTCTGTCTGCGGCAGAGTATCTGAATAACTCTCGAGAGCTCTCTGTCACGCCCGACGACGGCGTCGGTCTTTCCCATCATCGCGCGCTCCGTCATATTCGTGCAATAGGTACTCAGAAACTTTATCTCTTTTTTCTTTTTTCTGCCTCTTTTATCGGCGCCGTCCCCCATGAGCTTTGAAAAGTCAACGGCGGGGGCTCTCGAGTCGGCGGGGAGGTCCTCGTCGTCGTCGCGCTTCTGACCGGGGACAATTCCGCCCATCAGTCCGTCGAGCATTTCCTCACCGCCGTCCTCCATAAAGCCTTCTATCTCGCTGCTCATGCGCTCGATATCCTCGTCGCTGAGGCCCATTTTGTTTATCATATCGTTGACGGGCTTTATTCCGAGCTCTCTCGCGCATTTGAGGCATATACCCTCCTGCTTCGTTTCTCCGTTTTCGATTTTAGTCATAAAGACGACCGCCATTCTCTTATGGCATCTTGAACACATAGTCATAATTTACAAAACCTCCTTTGACACCGCTTGTGTCGGGCGCTCAAAATCTCGCCTGTGTCGGCATTCCGATATTACGGATATTATACAAACAACATAAAATAACACAAAATCCTCGCGTCACTCTTTATAAGCGACAACGTTTTTTATTATACCTATCGGATTGTATTTTGAAAATATTTTCATTATATAAGAATTTTCGAGCACGTCCTCGCCGAACCACCCCGGCGCGACCGAGCCGAGCGCGACGACTCCGAGAGATATAACAAGACTCAGAGCCCAGAGCACTATCGCGGCGTTCACAACTCCGAATATTATCCCGGCCAACCTGTCCGCGCCCTTCAGCACAGGCGCCTTGAACAACAGCTCGATAAGCCTTGAGACTATTTTAAGAATTATATAAGAGACGAGAAAGATAACTATAAAGGACGCGACGCTCGAAATCTCCCTTACGACCGGGGTCGCAATGAAGGTCGATACCCTTGAGACCGCCTCGCTGCCCGTCTCCGTCATGTCCGACACGAATTTTTCGAGAGAATCCTCGCTCACCCCGTATCTTTCGAGAACCTGAGTCATTATTTCGGGCGTGTCGGTAAAGAGCGCGTCAAAATCGTATCCGTCGCCGCTTTTCGCGACTGAGGCGACAGTCGACTCAATCCCCCCCGAAACCTTTTCGAGAAGAAAGCCGTCGCATATCGCGTCGGACAGATAAGGCGTAAAAGCGCAGGCGACGACAAGCGCGACTATTGTCGTCGCAAGGGACAAAACGCTTTTTACAAAGCCGTTTCTGTATCCCGCGATTATAATGAGCACCGCCACGGCGGCAAGAACGATATCTATCAGAAAATTCATTTGTTTCTCCCTTTTGATTACAGCCTTCTATACTTATATTACTTATATTAAGCGCTTATATTAAGCTTAAATTAAAAATTGCCCGCGGCAGGCTCCGCGCTCGCGCCTCACGTTTCCGTATTTTCCGTATTTTCCGTATTTTCCGTATTTGCCGCGTTATCCGATTTATTTGAGTTATCCGCGCCGCCGTCTTTAAAGCCCGTCGCCGCCGACGTTTCGCCGCACACGATGACGTTGTCCATGTACGCGACAAGCTCCCTTGTATCGGACGGGCACTCAGTGCTCAGCGTCTCGCCGTCCGGCAAAACGCGGAAAAGCTCGCTTCGGCAGACGTAGAATATGCCTCCGTCCCCGAGCGCCGCGGCGGTTATTTTGCCGTCGACGCTTATCTCCCGCGTGACGTTTCCCTCGGTGTCGAACAAAACGAGCCTTGTACGGCTTGCGACTATGTTCTCGCCGAGCGTCAGAAGAAGCGCGCCGTCGGAATTATCCGCAAGAAGGAGACTGTCGGCGGAATACTTGTATTCGCGTATCAACTCGCCCTCTTTCGAAAAGAATAGCGCTCCCGTATCGCACACCACCGCAAATGAGCCGTTTTTAAAACAGCTTACCGATAGCGGAAGGTATCCGTTGAAGGTGAGATTTTTTGAGACGTCCGAATTGCACGCGCCGCTCATTACCTCGCACACAAAGTCCGCGCTGTTTATTTCGCACGACACTACAACGTATCGCTCCCCCGCGCTGTCGAGCGCCGCTGCGACCACGTATTTATCCTTATATATTTTTGTCGTCTCCCTGAATGAGTCGTCGTAAATTGTGACGACGTATCTGTTCTCCTTCCCTCTTGTGACAAGCGAATACACGCCCGAGTCGCTCATCGCGGCGCTTTGTATCTGCCCGTCGGCATTCTTTGAGAGCACGCGCGCGACTGTGTTGTAAATATAGTACGAGGTTCCCCCGATATCGCACACCATCGCGTATTTGTCACCCGTATAAAGAGCGGGGCCGTTCCCTGTTCCGGGGCATCTCAGCTCGCTTGAGCCCGCGGTGTTGTAAAACGTCGCGTCGGAGGAGGAGACGACGCAGAGCCTGTCTTTATATATTCCGAAGCGCATGCTGTCCCCGCCGTCGTCGTATGTGATATCGGAAAAATCGGAGCCCGAGAACGCGACGTCCGTGTCGAAATCGCGTATCAGATACATAAGGTTATCGTATGTTATATATGAGCGATAGCGGACCATTATAACGACAAGATAGCAAAGGAGAAGGGCGAGAAGAGAGAATTTCGCGGCTTTATAAGCAGTCGCGATTTTACCGTAATACTTATTGTATTCTCTCGGTATATCGCCGTCAAGCCGTATCCTTTCCGGCTTTGAAACACTATTCGGCTTTTTTGTCTGCTCGTTCATTTTCAAAACCCTGTTCGGCCTTTCGGCGCTCCCTTTTCTTATTTTTCTTATTTTTCTTATCTTTTCTTATCGCTTGCTTTTTCCGTTTTTATTTTAATATTTTAAGTATTTTAATTTTTAACCGTCAACGTTCCAGCGAATGTCAAACGGGTACGTGACCTCATTCAGATACAGTCCGTACGGCGCCGCCGTCTCACCCGCCGACTCGCGTCGCCTTGAATTTATTATTTCGGTAATCTCGCCGCAGTCGACCTTCCCCGAGGCGACCCGAAGCAGCGTCCCCGCCATTATTCTCACCATGTTGTACAAAAATCCGTCGGCAGACACCGTAAAGCAGACAAGCCCGTCAGAGTCCCTTTTCACGTCCGTACTGTAAACCGTGCGCACGGGGTCTGTTATTTTCGAGCCCTTCGCCATAAACGACGTGAAATCGTGAGTTCCCTCAAACAGCGCCGCCGCTTTTTTCATATTCAAAAGAGCAGAGTCGCTTATTCTTCGCTTAAAGTGCATCGCGCGTCCTCTGACGAACGGCGAGAGCACGGGCGAGTCGCATATTTTATATATATACTCTTTTTTTACCGCCGAATACCTCGGATGGAACTCGTCGGGCATCTCGGCGGCGGCGACTGCCGCGATGTCGCTCGGTAGCGCCGTATTTGCCGCGGCGCAAAACTTTGACGTCGGTATGGCGCACCATGAGCCGTCGCACGGCGCTGTCGGAGCTATCGCAAGGCAGTACCCGAGAGCGTGTACCCCGCTGTCAGTGCGGCTGCACCCCGTGACAGTTACGGGGAAGCCGAAAAGCTCGCCGAAGCGCTCCGTCAGCTCTCCCTGAACGCTCCGCCTTCCGGGCTGAGCCTGAAAGCCGCAGAAATTACTTCCGTCAAACACAGTTTTTACAAGAAGCTTCATTATAAAACTCCGTAATATCAAACTCCGTAATATCAAGCACCGTAATATCAAATACCGATTCGAAATCCCGAGGCGAACTTATTTATAAGCACGACGGCGACTCCGAGAAGAATGAAAACAAGCACGCACGCCGCGTCCGAAAGAGACGCCTTCAGCACGTTCATCTTCGTCTTTCCGACCCCGCCCCTGTAGCAGCGGCACTCCATTGCGACGGCAAGCTCGTCCGCGCGCCGTATCGCCGAGGCAAACAGCGGCACGAGAATCGGAACGAGAGCCTTTGCCCTCTTTACGAGAGAACCCTCGGAAAAATCAGCGCCGCGCGCCTTTTGCGCGTTCATTATTTTTGTCGTTTCCTCAACGAGCGTCGGGATAAATCTCAGAGCTATCGTCATCATGAGAGAAAACTCATGCACGGGAACCTTTATTTTCGAAAGCGGACTTAAAAGCTGTTCAAGCCCGTCCGTAAGGGAGAGCGGCGTCGTCGTGTACGTCAGTATTACGCTTGTCCCCATCAGAAGAAGTATGACGCGAAGCATTATAAGCAGCGCGTTTATTATTCCCTCGAGATAGATATGTATGAACCAAAAGTCTACAAGGAGCCTCTCGCCCTTGAACCAGAAGATATTCACAATCCCCGTAAATACCATTATGAATATTATGGGTCTCAGTCCCTTCAGGATAACGCGCGCCTTTATCCTTGACGCCGCCGCCGTCATGAGGCTGAAAACCGTCAGCAGAAGAAATGCCCAAACGCTTTTTGCGATAAATATATCGACTATGAAAATAAGCGCGGATATTATTTTTGCCCGCGGGTCGAGCCTGTGCAGTATCGAATTTCCCTCACAGTACTGCCCGAATGCTATATCAAAATTCATCTTACAATCAAATCCTCAGACCTTACGTTTCGAATCAAACCGTTATAAATCAAACCGTTTTAAATCAAAATATTTTAAATCTTTAAATCAGAATCCGAAATTTAATATTTTCGGTTTAAAATCTCCATTCTGCTAAATTTTTCCATTCTGCTGAAAATTTTAAAATTTCAAACCTTAAAAATTTTCAGCCGACGCTTTAAGCCCGTACTTTTCACAGAGCATGTCTGCGGCGTACTTCACCGTGTAAATATCCCGCCCTATGTCGATTCCGAGCTTTTGAAGCTCATACGCGACCTTTGTTATGCCGGGTACGTCAAGCCCCGCCGAAAAAAGCTCCTCGGAGCTTCCGAAAACCTTCGGCGGCGTGTCGTCCATACAAACTCTGCCCTGATTCATAACGACAATCCTGTCGCAGTACCTTGCCATGTCCTCCATACTGTGGCTGACCATTACGACCGACGTGCCCCGCTCCTTTCGGTAATCTCTTATTTTACCGAGTATTTCCCGCCTTGCCGCGGGGTCGAGCCCCGCCGCGGGCTCGTCAAGAACGAGCAGCTCAGGCTCCATTGCCATGACGCCGGCGATTGCCGCGCGCCTCTTTTGCCCTCCCGAGAGGTCAAACGGAGACTTTTTTAAAAGGGAAAAATCGAGTCCCGCGAACCTCGCGCCGCTCTCCACTCTCCTTTTTATCTCCTCCTCCGACAGCCCCATGTTTCTCGGGCCGAAGGCAATGTCGCTCTCCACCGTCTCGTCAAAGAGCTGATATTCGGGATACTGCATTACAAGCCCGACCTTGAATCTTATTTTTTTCAGCTTTACGTCCTTTGACAGAATGTTTTCGGAATCTATGAGAACCTCGCCGGAATCGGGCTTTATAAGTCCGTTCAGCATTTGGATAAGAGTGGATTTACCGCTCCCCGTCGCTCCTATTATACCGGTGATAAGCCCCCGCCTTATTTTGAGGTTTACACTGTCAACTGCCTTCGTTTCGTAGGTAACTCCTTTGTTGTAGACAAACGTCACGTCGCGAAACTCCGCTATATATTCGTTTTCGTTTCCGTTTTTATTTTCGGGCGTTGCCCGCCCTTCTGCTCTTACCATACTCTTACCGTTTTTACCGTTAAAAATTTTTCGCCGCAAAAAGTCTTTAAATCGCCTCAAATATACCGGAAAAATGTCATTAAAATGCCTGTAAATTTTTTCAAGATTATTCGTTATATTTGAATACTTGTGAATATTTATAAATTTTCGTTTTTTAAATTTTCGCGGCCTTCTCCAAAGCCTTTTCTATCGCCTCGGCGCATTCTCTTTCTCCGAAGGCGTCAAGCGGAACGTCAAGCCCCGCCTTTCTCATTCTCCACAAAAGCTCCGTCGTCTGCGGGACGTCAAGCCCGCACTGCCAAAGCTCCTCCGCTCTGACAAATATCTCGCTCGGCGCGCCGTCCATTACTATCTCGCCGCCGTCCATGACAATCACCCTGTCGGCAAGGGACGCCTCGTCCATATAATGGGTTATCATTATTACTGTGATTCCCTCGTCGCGGTTGAGCCTTACAATACTGTCCATGACCTCGCGCCGCCCTATCGGGTCGAGCATTGCGGTGCTCTCGTCGAATATAATGCAGCGCCGCCTCATGGCGATGGTGCCCGCTATCGCGACTCTCTGCTTTTGCCCGCCCGAAAGCCTTGACGCGGAATGTCTCGCGTATTTTCTCATTCCTACGATATCGAGTGCCTCGTCGACGCGCCGCCGTATCACCGCAGGCTCAATCCCGAGGTTCTCGGGGCCGAACGCCACGTCCTCCTCCACTATCGTCGCGACGATTTGGTTGTCGGGGTTCTGAAACACCATTCCGACGTTTTTTCTCGCCTCGTATATATCCTCCTCGGTCGTCTCGTCCGACGTCACGTCGACCCCGTCCACCGTAAGGCGTCCGCCGTCGGGCGTCAGCACCATGCAGAGAAGCTTTGCGAGAGTCGATTTTCCGCTGCCGTTTCTGCCGAGTATCGCCGTAAACGAGCCCTCCTTTACCGAAAAGGAGATGTTTTTCAGCGCCTCGACTTTTTCTTCACTGCCGCCTCCGTCATACGTAAAGGAGATGTTTTCGGCTTTTATTATATCGGCGCCGCCCGCTTTTTTTGATTCTGTTATCTCGTTTTTTTCGTTTTTTTCGTATGCTTCGTTTGCCTTGTTTGTATTACTCATTTTACTTTTTTTACTTTTTTATCTATTCTCGAGTTTTCCCGACCCTTAAGCGGTTAATACAGCTGATATAATCGGCATCCCGTGCGGCATTATATATTAAATACTCGCCCCGCCTCCCGAGCGTACGGAGAACCTTGCCGACGCGCCCGCGGGCAGAAGAAGCCCGTCGGAGGACGCTCTCAGCGCCGTCTCGCCCGCCTCGAGAGTTCCTTTTCGAAGAAGGGACTTCGGAAGCGACATCGACATCATATGAGCCATTGTGAGAGGGGAGAGCCCCGTCGTGTAGGAATTTATCAGAAAGAACAGCGCGTTGTCCGACAGCAAAGACGCCGCGAGAGATATAAGCTCATAGGCGCAGTCCTCAAGCTTCCATATCTCGCCGCCGGGGCCCCTGCCGTATGACGGCGGGTCCATTATTATGCCGTCGTATTTATTTTGCCGCCGTATCTCGCGCTCAACGAATTTTTTGCAGTCGTCCACTATGTATCTCACAGGCGCTCCCGAGAGAGACGAGAGAGAAAGGTTTTCCTTTGCCGCCGAGACCATACCGCGCGAGGCGTCGACGTGGCACACTGCGGCGCCCGCCATTGCCGCCGCTGCGGTGGCGCCGCCGGTATACGCGAAGAGATTCAGCACGTTTATTTTTCGCTCGGGGTCGGAGCCTTTCGCATTTTTTATGATTTCGGAGAACCAGTCCCAGTTTACCGCCTGCTCGGGGAAAAGCCCCGTGTGCTTAAAGCCCATCGGGCGAAGCTTGAACGTGAGGCTCCCGTATTTTATGCACCAGCTCTCGGGCATTCTGTTTACGACCCACGAGCCGCCGCCGTTTTTTGAGCGCTTATACACTCCGTCGGCGCTGTTCCATCTTGAGTCGCGCCTTTTTGATTTCCATATTATCTGAGGGTCGGGACGAATAAGTATGAAGTCGCCCCATCTTTCAAGTCTTTCGCCCCCCTCGGCGTCTATCAGCTCATAATCTTTCCATTTATCGCTTATCCACATATCTTAATATCTTACCAAACATTTTATTCAAATCTCATATCCCAATATCTATCCCAATATCTTATCCGCATATATTATTTCCCGCTTTTCTATATCCCCGTTTCGCCTTACATCTTGCAGTACCTGCTCAGCGGAGAGGCGCCGACGTGCGCGTGGCAGACGGCAAGCGCCAGGGCGTCCGCCGTGTCGTCGGGCTTCGGCGGCTTTTCAAGCTTCAAAAGAGTCGTCACCATAAGTATGACCTGCTTTTTTTCCGCTCTGCCGTAGCCGACGACGGACTGCTTCACCTGAAGAGGGGTGTATTCGAATATCGGCACGCCGTGCTGCTTTGCGCAAAGGAGGATGACCCCGCGCGCCTCGGCGACTGTTATGCCTGTTTTCTGGTTTGTATTCCAGAAAAGCTCCTCGACGGACACCGCGTCGGGCTTGTATTTTTCAATTATGCCCGACAGCTCTCTGTAGATTGCCGAAAGTCTCTCCTCGACGGGAAGCCCCGCTTTTGTGAGGATTGAGTCGTACGCTATCGGGTGAAAGTTCATTTTGTCGTAATCGAGCACTCCCCAGCCGACAATGGCTATACCTGGGTCTATTCCGAGTATTCTCACGTTTTACAGCTCCGTTTTATTTTACAGCAAAAACTAAATATAAGCTTAAATAATTTTAATTTTTCAAATAATTCAAAAAATCAAATAATTCAAATAATTCAAATAATTCAAATAATTTGAATATGGCGCCGAAAACATCGCGGCGCGGCATCATGCAGCCTTATATCCGCTTATATTTATTTTTATTTATTTTTATTTATTTTCATTTAGTTATATATTATAACACTAACAAGCGCTTTAGTCAACCGCAAGAGGGGGCAATTTTTCAAAAAGCAAAACGAAAGGGCGGCGCCCCGCGTGCGGCGCTTTATAAAACAGCATATAGAAAGCGCCTATAAAGACCTCTTATGAAAGCGCATACAAAAGAACTTATAAAAATCCGTTTACAATAAAGCTTAATAAAGCTTTTTGAAAAACAGTTTACAAAAAAATCTGTTTACAAAGGAGGCGATTCATGGTACAATTATACATATACTCGGGATTTTCGGATTTTCGGATTTTTCGTAAAATTAAGAGTATCGGTGAGTATCGGTAATATTAAAGTTATCGAAGAATATTGCGGGATAAAAAGCGCCGAGCGGAGAATATGCGCGGCGCGGGAGGGAAAAATGGACGAAAGCATAAAGGAGCCGCGCGAAACAGACGGTAAAATACAGCAGGACGGCGGCCTTTTGCCCGAGGCAGAGTCGGAAAAGCAGGGCTTTCTTTCTTTTGATTCTTTTGGTTCTTCCGATTCTTCCGATTCTTCCGATTCCTTCGATTCTTCCGATTCCTACGCTTCTCCCGTTTCTTCTTCATCTTCTTCATCTTCTTCAAAAACAGTAAAGACCTCGCCGTTCTCATATGCCGCCGCAAAATTAAAAGCTTTTTTCGGAAAAGTTTTAAGGCAGAAATACCTTTTTCTGTGTTTTCTCTGCCCCGCGGCTATAATGCTTCTCATATACTTTTTCATGGACGTATATCCGTTCGGTGAAAACTCCGTTTTGGTGCTCGACCTTAACGGTCAGTACGTCTATTTCTTCGAGGCGCTGAGAAAAATAATCACCGAGGGCCACAGCATGCTGTACTCCTTTTCGAGAGCCCTCGGCGGGGAGTTTATGGGGATTTACGCATACTACCTTGCAAGCCCTCTTTCCCTTATTGTCGCGCTGTTTCCGAAGGAGAACATCACCGAGGCGCTTCTCGTGATGATTCTTTTAAAGTGCGGTCTTTGCGGCGCGACCTTCGGGCTGTACGTTCACAAGACACGCCCGCGCCGCCCCGTGCAGACGGTCATGTTCTCATGCATGTACGCGCTATGCTCCTTTGCGGTCGTAATGCAGCACAACGTTATGTGGACGGACAATCTTATTCTCCTGCCGATAGTAATGCTCGGCATCGAGAAAATGATAAAAAAAGGCTCGCTTCCGCTCTTTGTCATATCTCTTTCTCTCGCGGTGCTGAGCAATTTTTACATCGGTTACATGATGTGCATTTTCTCCGCCGTATACTTTTTTTACTTCTACTTTTCAAGAAGCCGCGGCGAGATAAATCCTTGCGGGGTGAAATTCCACTTTTTAAAATCCTTTTCGAGAATGGCGCTCTGCGCGATATCGACAGTCTGCATTTGCGCCGTGATTATTCTTCCGACGTACTATTCCCTCTCTTTCGGAAAAACAGATTTTTCAAATCCCTCCTGGATATTTACTCAGAAATTCGACTTTGCCGACATGATATCAAAGCTGTTCTACGGCTCATACGACACGGTGCGCCCCGAGGGGCTCCCGTTTTTGTACACGGGAACGCTGACTCTTATACTGTTTCCGCTGTATTTTGTCTCGCCGAAAATACAGCTGAGGGAAAAGATATCCTCTCTGCTTCTTCTCGCATTTTTCGTACTCAGCATGGACGGCTCGGTTATCGACCTCGTGTGGCACGGCTTTCAAAAGCCGAACTGGCTGAACTACAGATACTCCTTTATCCTTTGCTTTTTCATTCTTCTCTTTGCATACAGGGCGCTTGAGGACTTGCGGGATATCGGCTTCCGGCGTACCGCCGTCTCCTCCGGGGTGATTTTCGGCGCGCTTATAATACTTCAAAAGCTTGACCTTAAAAACATGCCCGACCTGTCGTGTATATGGGCGTCGATTGGATTTTGCGCCGTATATCTGCTCGTTTTAAAAGCCGTCGTGTCGCAAAGCGACGGCGTTCGCCAAACGGCGCTTATCTGCATTTCTATCATAATGTGCTTTGAGCTTTTCTCGTCCGGGCTTTTGAATCTTTACGCGCTTGACCGCGACGTGCTCTTTTCAAACAGAACGGGATACAGGACGTTTATCGACAGCGTCGGAGAAGTTGCCGACGACATAAAAGAGAGCGACCAATCGTTTTACAGGACGGAAAAAACAACTCACAGAAAGACAAACGACAACTTCGCTCTCGGCATTTACGGTCTTTCGAGCTCGACGTCGACTCTCAACGCCTCGACAATAAAGTTTCTCGGCAGAATGGGATTCGCCTCAAAGTCTCACTGGTCGAAATATCTCGGAGAGACTCCCGTTTCGGACAGTCTTCTCGGAGTCAAATACGTGATATCAAGGACCGACTCGGGAACCCCTTATCTTTACGAGAAGGTAAAGGAGTACCCCGAGACGTCTCTCGAATACAGCAAAAACCCCTACGCGCTGCCGATTGCGTACGGAGTCTCCGAAAGGTATCTTAATTGCAGCTTTACAGACGACACCGCCCTCCCGTCGCCGTTTCAGAAGATGAACTCACTTGTGAGATGCATGATGGGAGAGACCGACTTTGACGGCGCTTCGGGCGTTTATGAAAACGTTTTTGAAAATATCGCATACTCCGACTACTCGACTACAAATCTTTCGGAAACGTATACCTCGTCCCACATAAAATTCGAGAAGGTCGACGACAGCCTGAGCGCCGCCGTCACCTTCTATGTGAAGGCGCTTTACGACGGGCCGTTATACTGCTATTTCCCGTCAAAATACACCCGCGAGGCAAACCTTTACGTAAACGGCGACAACGCGGGGACATATTTCGGAAACGAGACATACCGCATTGTAAATCTCGGCGAGATGAAAGCGGGAGAAATGGCGAGCGTAAGGCTGGAGCTGACAAAGACGGAGCTTTATATTCTCGATATGCCCGAATACTTCTGGCAGCTTGACACCGAGGGCTTTCTCGGCGCCGTGTCCCGTCTTTCAAAAAGCCCATTTATTGTAACAAGCCACACCGAGGACACTCTTTCCGGTACGATTGACGTGTCGCCCGAGTGCCGACGGATATTTACCTCAATACCGTATGACGCCGCGTGGCAGGTCACGTGCGACGGCGAGAGAGTTGAGACCTCGGAGGCGATAGACGCTCTTCTGACGTTTGAGCTGCCCGAGGGCGAGCACGAGCTGCGCCTTGAGTACCGTCCCGTATGTGTCACGGCGGGCGCCGCCGTTTCCGCTGTCGGAGTTGTTTCATTTACCCTTATATGTATCGGAAATTCAATGATGAAAAAACGGGATAAAAACAGACAAAATAACGAGTCAAACGAGTCAAACATATAAAACAGAAAAACAATAAAGCAGAAAAAAAGTAAAAGAAAAAGTAAGGAGAGGTAAAACGTGATACACTGTCTGACGGGTGACGTCATATACATCGACCAGACAGCCTCCGCCGCCGTTATCGACTGCGCGGGGGTAGGCTACAGGGTTTCGGTAAGCTCTAATACTCTGCCGAAGCTCAGAGAACGCTACGGGGAAAAAATACGCGTATACACCCACATGCAGGTGCGGGAGGACGCGGTGGAGCTTTTCGGCTTTTACGACACGGAGGAGCTCGACGCCTTCAGGCTGCTTATAACCGTTTCGGGCGTAGGGCCGAGAGGCGCTCTCGCTATTCTCTCGGTGCTTACTCCGAAGGGTCTTTGCGACGCCGTTATGTCCGACGACAGAAGAGCGATATCCCGCGCACAAGGAATCGGTCAAAAAACCGCGGCAAGGGTCGTTCTCGAGCTGAAGGACTCTTTGTCAAAGGTCTTTCCGACAGCTTTGCGAGAAGCGAGCGCGAAAGGGAGCGTGAGAAACGCTTCCCCCGCCGCGTCGTCAAAGATGTCCGACGCGAGGGACGCCCTGACAGTGCTCGGATTTTCTGCCGCCGACGCCGCGCGCGCTCTCGGGAGCGTCGACACCGACGGAGACGTTGAGGAGATTATTAAAAACGCGCTCGGCTATCTTATGAAATAATTGAGAAATAATTGGGAAATAATCGCGAAAAACAGAAATAAGTCGAAATAATAGTTTTTGTAAAAGAAAAAGAGCTTTTGCAAAATTCCGAAAGGAGGCACAAATATGGAATATGCGGACGACGGGGGACTCGGATATCTTGAAAACCGCATGGTGGACACGGAGTACACGTCGGACGACGCCGAGACGGAATTTTCTCTGCGTCCCCATTTGCTGAGCGAATATATCGGTCAGGAAAAGAACAAGGAAATAATGAAAATATATATTGACGCCGCAAAGCAGAGAGGCGAGAGCCTTGACCACATTCTGCTCTACGGCCCTCCCGGGCTCGGAAAGACCACCCTCTCGGGTATTATCGCAAACGAGATGGGCGTAAATTTCAGAGTGACGTCCGGCCCCGCCATCGAAAAGCAGGGCGACCTTGCGGCGATACTTACGAATCTCGGCGACGGGGACGTTTTGTTTATTGACGAGATACACCGTCTGTCAAGAAATATCGAGGAGATTTTATACCCCGCAATGGAGGACTTCAATCTCGACATTATCCTCGGAAAGGGACCTGCCGCGCGCAGTATCCGTATTCCGCTTCCGCGCTTTACTCTTATCGGCGCGACGACGAGAGCGGGTCAGCTGACGACCCCGCTGCGAGACCGCTTCGGAGTTCTTCTGCGGCTTGAGCTTTATACTCCCGATGAGCTTGCGACAATCGTAAAGCGGAGCGCGGGGATACTCGGAGTCGACGTGACGGACGACGGCGCCGTCGAAATCGCCTCTCGCTCGCGCGGAACGCCGAGAATCGCAAACAGGTTTTTAAAGAGAGTGCGCGACTTCGCGCAGGTTCGCGGCGACGGCTCGATAACGCGCGAGAGCGCGCGCGACGCTCTGAGGCTTCTTGAGGTCGACGAGCTCGGTCTTGACAACACGGACAGGAAAATGCTTGAGACGATTATTAAGTTCTACGGCGGCGGTCCCGTAGGGCTTGAAACTCTCGCGGCGACTGTCGGCGAGGAGGCGGTGACTCTTGAGGACGTATACGAGCCGTATCTTATGCAGATAGGTTTTCTCTCGAGAACTCCGCGCGGGAGATGCGTTACAAGGCGCGCCTATGAGCATCTCGGAATTCCCTTTAAGGGCAGTGAGGAGTCCGCCGACGGCGCTCAGCTTTCGCTGACGGATATCTGATATTTCGCGGGGCGCTCGGTTTATTCGGTTTTTTCGAAATTTTAGTAGTTTTAGAAATTTTTCGGATTTTTTCGGATTTTTTCGGATTTTTTCGAAATTTTAGAAATTTATCCCGAATTTGCTTCGATTTTATACAGCTGCATAAAAAGGCGGTTTGCATATATATTTTCTGCGTTTGTATAAAAGCAGCAAAAAAACATTCAAAATAATTTTTCACGCAAAAATTTTGACCGTTTCACGCCAAAACGGTCATTTTTATTTGACAACCCGCGAGGTTTCTGATATGATTTAGGGGTACGGAGCGGTTACTTTTTTATCTTTTATACTTATATCTTTTCTCTTAAATCGTTTAACCGCGTCTGTATATTCCATATGTTTTAAAATGCTATAAAATATTTTCGGAGGTACGAAATGTTCAATTCACCAAAGCTCTCCCTTTGCGATATTCTGGGAGAAGATTATCTGAATAAGATAGTCGAGGCAAACGAGGCGCTCGGAGTAATGGACGCCGAGAACGGAAGAAAAATTGCGTCGGAGAAAGTTGATTTTTACCCTGAGGAAAAGCAGAGAAAGAACGACGAGCTTCTCTCAAGGGTAGGAAAAGGGGTAATTTCGCCGTTTAAAAACGACGTCGACGGCGCGGCGACAGACGCGTTCAGCCACGCGCTGAGCAAGGACTCCGCTCCCATTACGGGTATATGCAATTTCAGAGTCGGTGAGGACGGCAGACTGTATCTTATCGGAAAGAGCGAGCACTACCATACCCCTCTCGGTCACAAATTCAACGGCTACCGCCTCATTGACAACGCGCGGAGCCTCGGTATTCTTAACGCTACGCACAACAACACGAGAGGATACGTCACGAGACTTTGCGAGACACGCCTTGTGCAGTCGGCAAACGGAATCGACTGGGAGGACGTCGAGGCGACAAAGAAGGTTCTCGCCTCCCGCGAGCCGAAGGTGCTCAACAGAGTCATAAACCTTGAGACAGGCTCTCTTGCGGTCGAGGCGGGCGTTAAAATGATGCTCGCGCGCTTTTACAAGCTCTCGCCGGAATTCCCGACTCCGAAATACAGCGGGAAAACTCCCGTGTTCTTTGTGATAGCTGATCGCACAGGCGCAAAAGAGGGCAACTATCACGGCACGACAGTTCTGACGCAGACCTTCCGCGGGCTCTGGCCCGAGTTCTGCGATTTTGCCGACAAAGGGAACCTTTACAAGGTCGTTCCCGTTATGATAAACGACCTTGACGATTTCAGAGCCAAGATGGAAAAATACAACAGCGGCAGCTACAAGACCGCGGGGTTCATTCACGAGATAATACTTATGAACTACGGCGGCATAAGACTGACAAAGGAATTTCTCCGGGGCGCGTATGAGATATGCGAGAAATACGACACTCCCACAATGGCGGACGAGATACAGTCCTGCATGTGGTACAAGGGAATGTTCCTTTTCAGGCTTTACGGTCTGAATCCGGACTTTGCGATAATCGGCAAGGGCTTCCCCGGAGGAGAGTATCCCGCGAGCAAGATAATAACGACGGCGGAGATGGACAGCCTCAACCAGTTCGGCGCTCTCGTCACAAACGGGCAGGAGGAGCTCGCCTCTCTCGCTTATCTTATAACGATGAGCTTTATGAGGGCAAACGGCGACGAGGTCACGAAAATAGGCGAGCGCTTTGAGGAAGGACTGAGAAGGATTCACGAGCGCCACCCCGACGTCGTGCTGAAGGTCGAGGGGCTCGGACTGCTTGCCGCTCTCCACTTCACCTCCGTAAAGGCGGCCGCAGATTTCGCCGCAAAAATGAAGGAGAAGTGCATTGACGCGTCGGCTCAGACTTATAAGGTAAACTGCCCTCCGGCGCTCCTTATGAAGCCTCCCGTTATCTCCTCCGAGGCGACAATCGACTATATCCTCGACGTTATCGAGAGTATAATCGACTGAGTCACTTTAAATTTTTAAATTTTTAATTTTTTAAATTATTGAAGAATTTTAAAGGCTCGGTGATATAAAATGCTTGTTATCGGACTTGACGTCGGAACTACCGGAACAAAGGCGGTCTGCGCCGACGAAAACGGAAAAATAATCGCGGGCGCGTACAGGGAGTACGAGCTTAAAAGCTCGTGCGGCGGCGCCGCGGTAACTCAAAACGCCGAGGACTGGTGGGACGCCGTCGTGCTTACAGTCAGAAGCGTTACCGAAAAAATACCGGAGGGAGAAAAGATTGCCGCGATAGGCATCTCGACCCAGGGAGCAAGTATGCTTGCCGCGGGGGAAAACGGTGAGCCGCTGTGCGACGTTATAACGTGGATGGACGGCAGAGCCGTCCGCCAGACAGAAGAGCTTGACGCAAAAATCGGGCGCGAGAGGGTATACCGCAAATGCGGCTGGCCCCTTACCCCCGCGGGGGATGCGGCGAAAATCCTGTGGCTTAAAGAAAAATGCCGCGACGTTTTCGACTCGGCGTACTGCTTTCCCTCAACTCTCGAATTTATAAACCGCCGTCTTACCGGAAAATATGTCTGCGACCCGACGAATGCCGCGATACGCCAGCTTTTCAATATTGAAAGCGGCAAATGGGACGACGAAATTTTAGGCGCCGTCGGAATATCGGAGAAAAGACTCCCCGAGGTGCTTCCGATGGGCGCTCTTGTCGGCACTCTGACCGAGAGCGCCGCCGATGCTCTCGGTCTGCCGAGGGACACTAAGGTGTTCAACGGAGCGCACGACCAATACTGCGCCGCTCTCGGAAGCGGGGCCGTGGAAGTCGGAGACATGCTCCTTGCGACGGGGACGGCGTGGGTCGTTCTCGGGGTGACGTCCGCTCCGCTCTATACGGAAAATCACATCTGCCCCGGAATACACCCCGCAAAGGGCAAATACGGCGCTATGGCGTCTCTTGTCAGCGCGGGCAGCGCTCTGAAGTGGTACAAAAACATTATCGGCGGGGACTTCAAGACTATGGACTGCGAGGCGGAGCGCCGCGCCGAAAGCGCAAAGGATTTGTTCGTTCTCCCGTATGTCGCGGGCGCGGGCTTTCCTCACAACAGACCTGACGCGGGAGGTGCCGTTGTCGGTTTCCGTCTCAGCCACGACAGGTACGATATTGCGAGAGCCTTCATGGAGGGGGTCGCATTCGAGGCGAGGTACGTACTTGAAAAGTTCGGCGAAGCGGGAATGAAGATAGAAAAGCTCATGATGACCGGCGGCGCCGCAAGGAGCGAGCTTTGGAGCAGTATTGTCGGGTACATTACAAAATGCGAAATTCACCGTATGGACGAACCCGAGACATGCTGTGTCGGGGCCGCGATGACCGCCTTTGTCGGGCTCGGCGTTTATCCCGATTTTTCAAAGTGCAAGGAAGCGATGGTAAAGAGCAGGCGGCTTGAGCTTTGCGACAGCGCGCTTTTCGACTTTTACGACGAAAAGTACGCGGAGTACAAAAAGCTTGTCGAAAAGCTTCTGTAAGTAAAAAAGAAAAATAATATAGCGGGGACATCTTGTGATGTCTCCGATTTTTTTGCGGCGTTATACGTTTTATTTAATTATTAAATTTAAATATAAAAACAAGAATAGGACATGGAGAGCGCGGAATATATTTTTTGAGAGGACGGAGCGGCAGGGATATTTTTGAGATATTTTTGAGATGTTTTTGAGATGATTTTAAGATATTTTTGAGATGGCTTCGGGGTGATTTTGATATGAGAAATTCGGTTATGTGCGGACGTAAAAAAAGGGAAAGAGGGCGCGGCTTATTTTCGCCGGGATTTGACGTTTCGGATTTCGCGCTTGCGGCAGGATATATTTCGGTGATTATTTTTATCTGTTTTTCGACAGCCGTCGGCGCGCGGGAAAAGGGGGCTGTAAGTCCCGGGCTGCCGTTTGAGGAGAGCGTCGCTGCGTCGGCGATTCAAAGCGCGGGCGGAGCGCATACGGGTAATGCGGGTAATGCGGGTAATACTGCGGAAAATGCGGGCTCGGGCGAAATGCCGAGCGGCGGCGAGGGTGAAAAAGATAGCGGCGAGGGTGAAAAAAGCGACTGTACCGCGCGCCCTGCGGCTCGGAGTATTTGGGAAAAATTGTACATATGGCTTGACAAATTTTTCAAATCCAAGGGAATAGGGGGCCTATGATAATATAAAATGAAGACGGTACGAAAAGGACGAAGCGGGGAGAAATTTTGCGGCGGCGGGCAGGTCGCAGTCGAAGAAATGGCGAAAGGGAAAATGGGGAAAGCGAGGGAAACGGGAAAAGCGGGGAAAACGGGAAGAAAAAGGGGGATAAATAAGGGGATAAAAAGGGGGATAAATAAGGGGATAAGCGAGGGAGGAATAAGCTCGGGAAGGACCGACAGCGCGGTGCGGCGGAGAATTGCAAAATGCGCCGCTTTTCTGCTTTTTCTCGTTTTTCTTTTATCCGTGCTGAAGGACGCGCTTTACGTAATTTTAATACTCGCCGCCGCAGGCATTCACGAATGCGGGCATATTTGCGCGGCAAAGCTTTTTTCCGTTCCGTTTTCGAGGGCAAACGGAGGTATTTTCGCGCTGTCCTTGAAGTATGACTTTTCGGGAAGCTCGTACCTTGCGCAGGCGGCGGTGAGCCTTGCGGGGGCGCTTTTCAATATCGCGGCGTCTGCGGCGACAATGATTTTAATAAAAAATCAGACATACAACACCGTTTTCTTTATTTTTTCAAATCTCTCCGCCGCGCTTTTCAACCTGATGCCGATATCCCCGCTTGACGGCTCGGGCGCTCTGTCGGCTCTTTTGTCAATGGTGGTGAAGGAGCCGGCGTCTGCTGAAAGGATAACGGAGGTGGTGTCATTTCTTTTCGGCATGGCGTTTTTCGTTCTCACGGTATACATACAGATGAGGGTAGGGGTATCGCTTTCGCTCATGGTGATATCGGCTTTTCTTTTGATAAACTGCGTTGGGAAAAGGAGGTGAAGATTATTTTAAAGTTCGCACAGACTCAACACGAAAGTTTTCGCCCGTCTTTTTCAAGTTCGCACTTACCCATCGGAAAGTTTTGGTCAAGCTTGCCCTTGGGGCCCCCGCAAAAGCTTTGCTTTTGTGGGGAGTGGCTCTAAGCTTGCGGGGTCGAGGGGCAGAGCCCTCGTCGCGCTCTGCGGAGCGCGAAAGCTCCGATACGCGTTCTTTTTGCAAAGTTTTTTCCTCGGCTTTTGAGTCAAGAAAAAGCGTCTGTCGGTTAGCGCTGCATAAACTCTCGTGGCAGAACCCCATCGGCGCTTTGCGCCACCTCCCCTTTCAGGGGAGGCTCTGACCACTGACC
>CANRNZ010000012.1 GCA_947632135.1 uncultured Clostridia bacterium | reverse complement strand
ATAAAGTCGGGCGCGGTTTTCGTCACACGAACCGGCAGACCTATGGACAGGACGTCAATTTGGCGGGAAATGAAAGGCTTATGCGAAGAAGCAAACGTCAATCCGAAAAAAGTGTTTCCGCATAATCTCAGACATCTGTTTGCAAGAGTGTTTTACGGAATCGAAAAAGACATCGCAAAGCTTGCGGACATTCTCGGTCATAGCAGTATTGACACGACGAGGATTTATATAATCTCCACAGGCACCGAGCACCGCAAAAGAATGGAAGCTATGCGCTTAATTCTTTAGTCAGAAAAATAAAAAAAGCCGCCTTGCGTGGCGACCGCGACATAATCCGCATTATGTTGCAAAAAAGTCGTGTGCGGCAGCGCACTTTGCGTCAAAAAATCGCAAAAACAGAAAAAAGAATAAAAAATGACGTGAAAATATAAGCCTTTTCAGTTTCCAAAATTTGAGAAAACATAAAAAGGCTTTTTCGTCACGCCGTTATGTAATATTTTTGTTACATTTTACGATTTTTTGAACTTTTAATATTGCTTTTTGGGAAATATTATGCTATACTGAAAATGCAATATTAGGTGTGATGTGAAACTTCGCACTTTTTTATGCAATGCTTTTTCATCACTTTGCAACATAATGCGGATTATGTGGATTATGCAATTTAAGATTCGGAGGTGGTTTTATGCGCCGCAACGTGTGGCACGCGCATTTGAAGGACAATCGTGATAAAGACGAATATCCCGACAGAACCTTGGAAAAAGCAAAGTATTGTTTTGACAATCAAATAGTTGCCGTCGGTTGGGCTGTTGTCAATAGTCATACAGGCGATTGGGCGGAATATCGGCAAAAGGTCGAAGAATTTTATGAGAAAAATGGCGACCGAAAGTCAATTATCGGTTTTCGATGCGCGGCAAACTCAATTGAGCAAATGAATGAGAATGATTTGGTTTGGGCAGTTGACCCGATAACGCATATGAGGTATCTCTACTGCGTAAAGGAAGACGGCGACCCGAAAACTGACGCAAATCAGGAGGAAATAGACATCGGCGCATACAAGAAGTGCGAAGAGATAGCTTCATTTCAAAAGGATTGTCTTCCCGATTGTCTCTCGCGTTACGTCGCGCGAAGAGCTCTGTTAAAAATTCACAAGGCGGAAGTTTGCGATGCAATCGAACAATTATACAGTCAGAATTGTCCCGCCGCGGCGAAACAGTCAAATAATAAAACAAATAAAACAAATAAAACAAATTAAAATATAATAATAAAAGAAAGGTCAAATAAAAATGAAATCAAAAAGCGAAAAAAGAGTTATGAAGCGGATTTTTGCCTCAGTCATGGCTTTCGCGGTAGTTATCGGCTGTACTGTCGGTTTCGCATACGCGGCGTCGGTAACGGAACGACCGGAAGAAGCTTACGGAGAAATGGTCGAAATGACGCTTGAGGAGATGGGCGTCGTAATAAACAATCCGCTTCCCGACAGTATAAAGGTAGGGCAGAAATTGGACGATACACCCGTCAGTATAGAAAATCTGCTGCCGTATGAGGAATTAGGTTATTCAACTAAACTGTGGTGGAGACTCGACGACCCTTTATTAGATTGGCTTGCTGACTGTCAATATTCATGGACATATAATTTTCCAGCCTCCGGGTGGGGACCGTTCTGCTTTTTTTCGGATGAGAACGGAACAGAGCAGATTTCGGTAAGAGGGGGCTTTGCCTACAGACCGGGGGAGGTGACTTTTTCCGACGGAGTCATCGTTCGCTTTATAGATGAAAACGGTAATTTTATTCGCAGACACACCTCGGATGAATTTGTGTGCCAACGCGGATACGAACGCCCGCACGGCTCGGACAGAACGGCGGTCGCGCCTATCACCTTAAAACCCATTATAATTGAGGAGCCCGTCATAACGCATAACGCTCCCGCTGCGGTGAAGTCCGGAGATACACTCAAGTTCAGCACCGAAATTACAAATACCGCATATGAAAATACTGTGATTTCCGACAGAAAAGACGGTACTCCGTTTTACACTCCCGTTGTCGAGGTGACAGAGGGAGCCGACATTGTTTCGCAGACTGACAGGGATTACACGCACACACTTACCACCTCCGAGACGCTGACTTTTACGGGCGAGGGCACTGTAAAGCTGAAAATTACATACCGTCCGACCGAATATCATGTCTTGGTGGATGCAGGTTACGGTACGACGACGGCTGAATCGTACATGGAAGGTAGGATATCTTCTTTTGACAAGACTATAGTCGAATATGAATTTATTGATGACGATACGGTTATTGTGTATCGTGACGGAGCAATCGAAGAGGAAGTAACAATAAATGTGACAAAAGACGGCGGAACAGGCTCCGACCCCTCCGACACGCAGGGCGGCGGAACGAGCTCCGACCCATCCGATACGCAGGGCGGCGGAACAGGTTCTCAGCCTTCCGAAACGCAGAACGGCGGAACAGGTTCTCAGCCCTCCGATACACAAAACGGCGGAACAGGTTCTCAGCCTTCCGACACGCAGAACAGCGGAACAGGCTCACAGGACAGCGAGGGTAATGCTCAGTTCGGCGCGCCGCAGACAGGCGACGGAAGAGATTTGCTCATTTGGACAGCGCTCCTTTGCGCCTCAGGCGCTGCTGTATTTACTGTGGTATACCGCAGAAAGCGCGTGAAATAAGCTTCTCATAATGCGGCGTTAAAAGCGCTGAATTTTCCGAATTATACGACATAAATTTTGACCGCTCGGACAATTTTGCCCGAGCGGTCATTTCGCATTTTTGCTTTTTTCGCTTTTTTGTTTTTTATAAATATTTCCCGTTACATTTTTTCCATTTTGTCAACGCTGAGTACAAAAACGGTGGCGCCGCTTACTGTCACCTCGTCGGGGAGACTGAAGTTTTGAAGCCCCGAGCCGAACGACGACGTCGGCGCGACTGTTTTCTTCTTTGTGGTACATTGCTTTTTTATGATTTCAATTGCGACGTCCACGTCCTTGTCCTCGGTACCTATAAGAAGCGTGGTATTTCCCACCATCAGAAATCCGCCTGTGGTGGACAGCTTTGTCACAAAGAATCCCGCTTCCGTGAGCGAGGCGGCGGCAATGGCGCTGTCGTCGTTGTTGATAATGGCAAGAATCAGTTTCATAACAGAAGCTCCTTTGTTTATTCTCTTTATTTTATCTTATATTTATTTGTATACGATTCGGTTTTTATTTTTATATTTATATTTTCAAGGCGCCTTAAAATTATAAAAACGGGTCGATTTCAGAGCGGCTTTTTTTGTCAAGCTTTGTCAAATCGGGGATTTCGTAACGGTTGTCGTTTGTATCTCTTAAAAGGACTCTCGTATTGTACATGAGCTTTATGCTGTGAGAGATATTTCGTATGACAATGCTCACGTCGCCCTTGTCTGTATTTGCCTCGATTGTCAGAAGCCCGAACTTTTCTCTGCACCCGTAAATTTTTGCGACCTTCGGGATAAGGTAATATTCCGCAAGGCAGTCCGTTATGATTTCTCTGTCCTTTTTTGAGAGAGTGTTCAAATCGCGGATTATACCGCGCTCCGCGCCGTCGGCGTCCAACAGCGCGATATATTTCTCAAGTCCTGTCAGGGGAAACAGTCGGCGCGGCTCAAGACCGTCGAAGCGTCGCCCGTCGTACAGCTCCATGTCGACCGTTGTTATGTCCTTTCGGAAAAAGCGCGCGAGGTCGCCGTCAATATACATTCGTGACATCACTCAAACCTCTCTTCTGCCTTTGTTTTGTTTATTTCATCCGACATCGTCTGGATTTGGACAAGCTTATAATATTTGCCCTTTTTCTCCATAAGCTCCTCGGGCGAGCCCATCTCTATTATCTCGCCGTTGTCGACGACGATAATTTTGTTGGCTTTTCGAAGGGTGGAAAGGCGATGGGCTATCATAAGAGTTGTCCGCCCCCTGATAAGACGCTCTATCGCCTCCTGTATCAGGCTCTCGGTTTCGGAGTCCACGGACGCCGTCGCCTCGTCGAAAAACAGGATCCCGGGATTTTTGAGAACGGCCCGCGCAATAGACAGACGCTGTCTTTCACCGCCGGAAAGGCCGGTTCCGCGCTCGCCGAGCACCGTGTCGTATGCGTCGGGCAGGCGCGCGATAAACTCATGCGCGTTTGCGATTTCCGCGGCGTGTATGACCTCTTCCACCTGCACGTTCTTTGCTCCGTAGGCGATATTGTTGTATATCGAATCGTGGAACATCATCGGCTCCTGCTGCACGTATCCGATTTCCGAGCGGTAGAACTCCAAATCTATATCGCGGATATTTATGCCGTCGACAAGAATTTCCCCGCTGTATGTGTCGTAGTAGCGCATAAGCAGATTTATAAGAGTGGACTTTCCTGCGCCTGTCGTGCCGACGATGCCGACGATATCGCCCGGCTCGATTGTAATGTTTATATCGGACAGTGTTTTTTTGGAGCGGTCAAACGAAAAGCTGACGTTGCGAAATTCGATTTTCCCCTTCAGTCTGTCGGGGTGCTGTCCCTCGCCGAAATTGCTTTCCGGCTCCGCGTCGATTATATCCATTACCCGCTCTACGGCGTTCAGCGCCTGCTGGTAGGAATCGTTCAGATTTGCGAAGAAATTCACGGGGCCGTAAAACATGGAGGTATATGATATGAAGGACACCAAAAGACCGGGTGAGAACAGCGCGGAGTTGCCGATTACAAGACTTCCTCCGAGCCCCCATATGAGAAGAGAGCCGCATGTTATGACAAAGTTTACGATGTTAGGAAAAAGCGTCGTTATCCTTGAGGCTTTGATATCTGTTTTCAGCCATTCGTTGTTGTAGGCGTTGAAATTTTTTACGCTGTTTTTTTCATTTGTAAACGCCTTTATAACTCGAATACCGGGAATCGTGTCGGTGAGAATCGAGGATACGGCGGACCATCTGCGCCATATTCTGCGGTAGAACGGCGCGATTTTGCGTCCGAATATGCGGGAGCCTATCACAACAAGAGGCACGGGGACGAGAGAGAGAAGTGTGAGCTGCCAGTTGCGTGAAAACATTATTATAATGATACCGACGAGTAGGAAAAGCTGGATTACGACCTCCTGAGTGATTCGGAGCATAAAGCCCTGAATCGTGCTCGTGTCCCCGCTTATGCGGTTTATTACGGAGCCCGTGGAGGAGCGGTCATAGAAGCTCATTTTGAGATGCTGCGCCTTCTCGTATATGTCGCTGCGTAAATCGGCGACGATTTTGTCGCCGCTTATCTTTAAAAGGTATGAGCGAACGGCGCCTATGCCGTACTGCACGAGGTAGGTGACAAGCAGAGTGACGACACATACCGCGAGCATTTTTCTGTTGCCGTTTGGCAGTACGTCGTCCACAAGCATGCCGGTCATATAGGGCGGGACGAGGGAGGCCGCCGTGGTGACGCCCGCAAGAAGCATACAGAGAAGAAGTATATTCTTGTAAGGCAAAACGTAATGCGCTATCTTGCCTATAATCTTTTTCTTTGAGCGGCAGTTCATGCACGGCGCGCCGGGGCGCATAAGACTTCGCCCGCAGCGCGGGCAAACGAGAAACTGCTTCTCAAACGACGCCTCCACTGCCGCCATTTCCCCGTCGAGGTCGTGTCCCGCGGAAATATTTTGAATAAAGTGCGCGGCGGCCTCAAAAAGGGATGCTGCCTTGTAGGAAAATCTGAGCAGGTTTACGCGTTTTTCTTTTTCGCCGCTTTCGCCGTCCTTTGCGCTCTCCGTGTCCTCCTGAGTCTTTTCGCAATTTTCCGATACAACAAGAATGGCGTTCCCGTAGCAGCGCTTGACGTAAGCGCGCCCTGCCGACTTGTAATCGCATATGTAAACGCCGTCCTTATGATTTTCGTCAAATGCGTAGATATGACTGCCCGTAAGCGCAAGAAGAGATTTTCCGTAGTTTGCTTTCAGAGTCAGGTCGCCGACGATGACAAAGCACAGTCTCTCATCTGTCGGAATCGTTTGCTCAAGCTTTACTCTTTCCTCGGGCGTCAGGCGCTTGTTTGCGAGAAGCTCATTTCCGCGAAAGGGTTCGTTTATCCTCATATTTGAGTTGTTTGAGTCCGCGTCAGACTTCGCGCCGTCGGAAGCTTGTTTTATCTGTTTTTCCGATGTCTTTAAATTGGTAATCATTGAATTGAAATCACCTCGCAGGATTGTGAATCGGGATATGCCGCTTAAATACTTTCACAACCGTGAAGCGAGTATATTTGTTGTCAGCATATTTTGTCATCGTATTTGGCAATATTTGATTATATCCGGTATTTATTTCTGTCCGATTTTACTTAGGGTCCGAAATTTTGCTTGCGTGATTATAACATCTTTGCATTGCACCGTCAAGAGAAAATGAAAAAATAGTTTAAAAATATTTTCGCATTTAATTCCGCGGTGAAAAATTTTAAAAAAAGAATTTTAATGACGTCGGAAAAAGGCGAAAATAACGCCGAAATAATATCAAATAAATATAGAATAATATAAAAATCATCGCAAAAAAAGCGGAAGGAGTTTTCCTTCCGCGCGGGGCCCGCAGCGCTTTAAATACCGTTTTGTCGGCGCGCTTCAAAGCGTTTTTAATTTTCTTGCTTTTTTATTTATCGCCGCTTGACTCGGCGTCTTTTTTTGCAAGGTACGATATGACGCCTCGCCTTGTTACGATGCCGCAGAGAAATCCTCTGTCGTCGACTATCGGCACGAAATTCTGACGGAGCACCGCGTCTATCACGTCATTTTTGTCGGCGTCGATTCTGAGCGCGGGGCAGAAATCCTTTCTTAAAATTTCGCGTATTCTTATTTTTTCGGTTTTCTGAGTGTCAATCGACTGTATTTTTAAAATGCACCTCAGAAAATCTCCCTCGGTGACGCTGCCGATATAATTCTCGTTTTCGTCAAGCACGGGCAGAGCGGTGTAACCGTGGTGCGACATTTTCTCATATCCCTGACGCACAGTGTTTGACTCGCTAAGAAAAACAGTGCATATTTTGGGTATCATTATTTTTGCGATATTTATTTTATTTTCGGTTATGTTATCCGTTATATTGTCTGTCATATTATCTGTTTTGTTATCCATTTTAAGAATCGCTCCGTATTTTGTATTTCGTCTTTCAAAAAAAACGTGTTGTGTCACAGCGGTACTTCTATCGTATTAAGTATACCACGCCGCGCGCTCAAAGTCAACACGGGGAGCGCTTCACGTTCCGTCGGAAAAGGGCAGAAAAGAGCGCAAAACGCTTTAAAAATGTTTTAAAAAGTTCTTAAAACATATTGACAAATCACGAGCCGCTGATATAATTTCAGTAAGGCGACATGCCGTATAAATTTTTATAAAACTAATATTCGGGAGAACAAAAATGCTTGCACAAACGCCCCCTATGGGATGGAATTCGTGGAACACATTCGGTAAGAATATAAACGAACAGCTCATTCTTGAGATTACCGACGCGATGGTCGAAAAGGGCTACAAGGACGCGGGATACGAATACGTTGTCATTGACGACTGCTGGTCTCTTAAAGAGAGGGACAAGGACGGGCACCTCGTACCCGACCCCGAGAAATTTCCGCACGGTATGAAATACGTCTCCGATTATGTACACTCCAAGGGACTTAAATTCGGAATGTACTCCGCGGCGGGAGTCAGAAGCTGCGCGGGGTACCCCGGCAGCTTCGGTCATGAGTTTGAGGACGCGCAGCAGTTTGCCGACTGGGGAGTCGACTATCTCAAATACGACCTCTGCCATTTCCCCGGAAAGGGAGACGTCAAAAACACCTACCTCACAATGAGCATGGCTCTTAGAGCGACGGGAAGGGAAATACTTTACTCCGGCTGCACCGTCGGAGAAAACGACCCCGCCTCATGGATGCGCTCGGTCGGAGCGCATATGTACCGCTCCACCGGAGATATAGTCGACGATTACGCAAGCTTCAGGACCATCGCGCAAAGCCAGCTCGACAAGCTCTGCGCGTCAGCTCCGGGATGCTTTAACGACATGGACATGCTCGTTGTCGGTATGCACGGAAAGGGAAATGTCAGCCACACCGGCGGCTGCACCGATAACGACTACATGATTCATTTCTCTCTGTGGTGCCTCTACGGCGTTCCGCTCATGATTGGAGGGGACATAAGAAACATGAATGATTTCTGCCATGATCTTATGATAAACAAGGAGCTCCTCGCGATAAATCAGGACCCCGAGAACCGCCCGCCGTACTACGAGCCGAAGCAGCGCTACGCGTCGACTGCAAGATGGGGACTTATGAAGATGCTGTCGACGGGAGAGCTCATACTTGCGTATTACAATTTTGCGGACACTCCCCTTGAGGTTCTTCTATATTTCGACGATATTGGCCTTCCTTACGTAAGCGGTTACGGCCTTGAGCTCACGGACATCATGACCGGAGAGTGCATCGGAGTCAAGAGAGACTATTACAATCCCGTACTCGAAGGACGCACGTGCAAGCTCTATAAGGCTCGTTTTGTAAAGGCATGAACAGACGGGAGCTTTTTCCCGAGGAATTTTGCACCGAGTGCGGAAAGGAGCTCACGACGGACGACGTCGGTCTGTACAGAAAGCTCGTGAGCCGCGGCGCGAGAACCTTCCTTTGTGTCGGGTGCCTTGCAAAGCAGTACGGCATATCGGTCGAAAAGCTCGAGGAAAGAATAAAGGCTTACAAGGAAAGCGGCTGTACGCTTTTCATGTAGATTAAAGCAGATTAAAAAAATAAGCGGCGCCGCATTTCGTTTTGCGGCGCCGCGCTTCGTTTTCGGCTCAGAGTATTTCTATTTCAATCGAGTCCGACGCATAGCAGTCTCTGCCGACGTATACCGTGAATTTGCCGCTCTCGGGAGCGAAGACCCTGTCGGCGTGATAGAATGAAAGCTCATCCTTTCCGAGAGTGAAGACTATCTCCTTTTCCTCGCCCGGCTCGATATAAACCTTAGAAAAGCCCTTCAGCTCCTTTACGGGTCTTGTCATTGACGCGAGAACGTCGCGGACATAGCACTGGGCGCACTCCTTTCCGCCGACCTTTCCCGTGTTTTTTACCTTTACCGCTATCTCGAATTTTGCCCCCGAGTTTATCTCGTCCATTGTAAGCGAGCTCTTTTTTGCGCGAAGGAACGAGTATTCGAACGTGGTATACGAGAGCCCGTAGCCGAAGGGGTACATCGGCGTTCCGAACTCGTCGCGATAATTTTCGAGCAGCGCCTCCTTGCCGTAATATTCGTCCACAGGACGGCATGTTGACGGCAGATTGTAGTAAATCGGCACCTGCCCCGTAACTCTGGGAAGGGTCATCGGGAGGCGCCCCGAGGGGTTTACGTCGCCGAAGAGAATATCTGCGAGCGCCGTTCCCGTCTCGCTGCCGCAGTGCCATGCGTAGATTATGGCGTCAAACAAGTGCTCGACGGGCTCGAGCGCCATCGGCCTCCCGTAAAAGAGGACGCCGATTACCTTCTTGCCGAATTTTCTCGCGTTTCTTATTGTGAGCGCCTGATCCTCGGTAAGCTCAAGCGAGGCGATGCTGCTTGCCTCGCCCTCAAGGAGATTCCCCTCGCCGAGCGCCACCACGACGATATCGTTGCCCTTTGCGGGGTTCGCGTTTACGGTGCTGTGGGTGCTGTCCGTGCGCCAGACTCTCGTATTCGGCGAGACCTCTTTTATGCCGTCCTCCATGGATTTTACGCGGTCAAGCTCAAAATCGCTCGACCATACTCCTATCTGCTCCAGCTTTTCGGTATAGAAGTCGCCCATGAGGGTAAAATCGCAGCCTTTTTTCAGCGGCAGTATTCCGCCCTCGTTTTTAAGAAGCACCATCGACTCTCCCGCCGCGCGTCTTGCGACGGCGGAGTCGTGCTCGCGGTCCGTCGGAACATATGTCGCCCACGGATTTTCAAACAGCCCGAGCTCGAATTTTACTCTCAGCACGCGGCGCACCGCCTCGTTCAGGGTCTCCTCCTTTACTCTGCCGCGCTCCACAGCCTTTTCAAGGTTGTCAAGGTATACCATGCTGTCCATGTCCATGTCAAGCCCCGCGTTCAGCGCGAGAGATGCCGCGTCCTCGCCGTTTGCTGCGACGCCCTGCCTTTGAAGCTGACCGACCGCTCTGTCGTCGCTGACGACAAAGCCGTCAAAGCCGAGCTCATCCTTCAGAAGCTCGGTGAGAAGATAGCGCGAGGACGTCACGGGCTGACCCGAAATTTCGTTAAACGAGCTCATGACGGTGCGCACACCCGCCTTTACGGCTCCTCTGAAAGGCGGCAGATATGTGTTTCGCAGTGTGTAGTCCGACACCTCGGCCTTATGGTAGTCGCGCCCGCCCTCGGCGGCGCCGTAGCAGATATAGTGCTTTGCGCATGCGGCGATGTTCCCGTGCTCGCGAAGCCCTTCGACTGTCGGCCCCTGAAATCCGCGCACGACCGCCGCCGCCATCTGCTCGCCGAGGTACGGGTCCTCGCCGATTCCCTCGACGCACCTGCCCCACCTCGGGTCGCGCGAGACGTCAATCATCGGAGCAAACGACCACATAATCCCGTCGTTTGCGGCTTCCTTTGCGGTCAAATCGTAGCACTCCTCGACAAGCTCGGGGTTAAACGTGGCGCTGAGGGCAAGCGGCAGGGGGTAGACGGTGTTGTGACCGTGGATAACGTCCTTGCCGAAAATTACGGGAATGCCGAGTCGGCTCCCCTCTACAGCCTCGCGCTGGAGGGAGTTTACGTACTCTCTGTTTCTCTCTGCCGCCTCCTCGTCGCCGTTGAAACAGCCTGTGCCGCAGAGGAATCCGCCGAGCTCGCCCTTTCGGAGCATCTCGCGAATTCGTCCCTCTTCTCTCGGGTTTGTGGAATATTGGGTCAGCTGACCTATTTTCTCTCTGACAGTCATCTTTGAGAGCAGCTCGTCTATTTTTTTCTCTGTTTCGGTGTTCATTGGATTTCTCCGTTTCGATAATTTTTAACAATTTAAAATTTAAGAATTATGCGATTTGATAACCCGATAATCCGATAAAGGATATCGCCCTATTTTACCTGCCGCGCCGCGCGCTTGTCAAGGCAAAACGCCAAAAAAATCATCGGTCTATTAAAAAGTAAATTTTTAAATTGAACCGCGGCGAAGCTTGGCAAATCGATTTTGAAAAATCGCTGTTTTACGGCGAATTTTTAAGTTAATATTATTTGACTTGCATATATATTTGTGCTATACTGAATATGTATGTAAAAATATTCTTATGATATATAAAAACCGAAAAAACAGAAAAACAAAAAACAAAAAACAAAAAGGAGATAAAGTCATGGCATGGGTAAAACCCGTTACTTACGAGAGCGCCTCGGACGAGGTGAAGGCGATAATAGACAAGCGCGGACACGATATTCTGAAGTCGGAAAAGGTCGCGACTCTTTTGAAAAACTCCGTCGTTTACGACTCCGTTGAAATCAACGGCTGGAGAATGGACGCAGAGCTTCAAAGACTTCTCAGCAAACGCCTCGGGGACCTTCTCGAATACGTCATCTCAAAGGAGCACAACTCATACGTTTGCACAAATTATTTCACGCGCTGCCTGAAAGAGCAGGGAATCGACTTTGAAACGACGGAGTTTACCGACGAGGAAAAGCTGATTATTGACTACGGCAGAGCCGTGGCGAGAGATTTCCACAATATCCCCGACGAGTTGAAGGAGCGCATGAAAAAGACCTTTACCGAGGAGCAGATAGTAGTTATCACCGGCATGGCGGCAGTGATATCGGCGGATAACATCTTTGAGACGGTAATGGATTTTCACTGATTTTCACTGATTTTTATTGTTTTTTACCGAAAAGCGGCGATTCGATTTTGAATTTGACGCGTCATTATGAGTTTTATCAACTATTTTGGTTAAACGATTGGCTAAACGATTGGTTAAACGATTGGTTAAAGGAAAGGTATAAAGTAAACGGTACGGCGCAATGAGGACAAATTTAAGACAAAATTTAAAGAGAGCTTTGATACTTGTTTTATGCTTCTGCTTTATTTTCGCTTTTGCGGGCTGCTCTGCAAACAAGGGAGCAAATCAGCTTGAAAGCATTCAAAAGGCGGGGAAGATAGTCGTCGGTCTCGAGGGCACGTATCCCCCGTTCAACTATCACGACCCCGAAAGCGGTGAGCTTTGCGGCATTGACGTTGAGATAGCGCTGAAAATCGGCGAAAAGCTCGGCGTCGAGGTCGAGTTCGTCGAGGCGGCGTGGGAGTCCCTCCTTTCGGGAATCGACAGCGGAAGGCTTGACGTTGTAATAAACAACGTGGGGATAACCGAGGCAAGGCAGGAAAAATACGATTTTACGGACGGTTATCTCTACATTCCGAAGCAGATAGTCGTAAAGGGTGACAACGAGGATATAAAGTCCCCCGAGGATTTAAACGGAAAAAAGGTTGCGACGTCCGCGACGAACGCCTTCAACTCATGGCTTGAATCGCACGGGGCGGAGGTTATAGCGGTCGACACGGGAGAGGAGGCGGCGTCCCTTCTGCTGTCGGGAAGAGCCGACTTCGTAAATTTCGACCCGCTTATTTTAAAGAGCTACATGGATGAGCACCCTGACGCCGACCTCAAGGTCGCCTTTGTTGTGACGGACACATATGAGACTGCCGCAATCCCCGTGAGAAAGGGAGAGAGCGAGCTGCTCGGCGCGCTGAACGACGCGCTGCATGGGATGTCCGAGGACGGAACGCTGTCCGCGCTTTCCGAAAAATACACCGGCGGGGATTATACCGAAAAGCCGTAAGTCGGCATTGTGGTGCTTTACGATGAGCGAGAGATTACTTGATATTCTGACATCATCATTTCCGAAGCTGCTCCTTGCCTGTATAAAGGTGACGATCCCTTTGACGGCGATAGTTTTCGCGCTGAGCCTTATTCTCGGATTTCTTCTCGCCTTGGTGCAGATACTGGACATCAAGGTTTTAAAACAGCTCGCGCGCGTCTATATCTGGATTTTCCGCGGCACGCCGCTTCTCGTGCAGCTTTACATAGTGTTCTTCGGTCTGCCGTCAATCGGCATCACCCTCGACGCTTTTCCCGCGGCAATCATCGCATTTTCGCTCAACAGCGCCGCCTACAACGCGGAGACGATTCGCTCGGCGATAATGTCCGTTCCCGCGGGTCAGCTCGAGGCGGGGTACATGGTGGGGCTCGGCTACGGGCAGATAATGCGGAGGATAGTTCTTCCGCAGGCGGCGAGAGTCGCTTTCCCCACGCTGTCAAACTCCGTAATCAGCCTTACGAAGGACACCTCTCTTGTGGCGAGTATTACGGTCGTCGAGCTTTTTAAAACCGCGCAGCAGATCGCCGCGGTGTATTTTGAGCCGTTCGCGCTCTACTGTGAGGCGGCGCTTATATATCTTCTTCTGAACACTCTTCTCACCTTTTTGCAGTCGTATCTTGAAAAAAGGCTCGTTTGGAAATACAGCGCCGAAAAAAAGCGGCGAAAGAAGAAGGGCGCGCTTGCCTGAGGCGCCGGAGGGGTCATCGGTCTTTTTGTCGAATTGTCGAAAAGAGGTTTTTCATGCTTGAAGTAAAAAATCTGCATAAGAGCTTCGGTGAAAACGAGGTTTTAAAGGGAATAGATTTCAGCGTAAAAAAGGGCGAGGTCGTCGCGATATTGGGCAGCAGCGGCTCGGGAAAAACGACGCTCCTTCGCTGTATCAGCTTTCTTGAGCGCGCCGACAGCGGGACGATATCGCTCGACGGCTTTGAAAAGGACATGACGGAGCTGACTCGGCGCGAGGTTCGTATGCTGCGAATGAAAATGGGCTTTGTTTTTCAGGAGTACAATCTTTTCAGAAACAAGACCGCGTTTCAGAACGTGACCGAAGGACTTCGTATCGCGCAGAAAATTCCCGCCGATAAAGCGCGGGAGACAGCGGTTAACGTGCTGAAAAAGGTCGGAATGCTCGAGCGCGCCGATTACTACCCCGACGAGCTCTCGGGAGGGCAAAAGCAGCGCGTCGCGATAGCCCGCGCGATAGCTCTCTCGCCAAAGGTCATTTTGTTCGACGAGCCGACGTCCGCGCTCGACCCCGAGCTTACCGGCGAGGTGCTCGAAGTTATGAAAATGCTGGCGTCTGAGGGCACGACGATGGCCGTCGTGACTCACGAGATGGGCTTTGCAAGGGACGTCGCAAGCAGGGTCGTCTTTATGGACGGCGGAAAAATAACCGATAACAGGGCCCCCGCCGAGTTTTTCTCGTCTCCCGAGAGCGACGCCGCGCGGCGATTTCTGAGGAGAATGACGTCGGACCGAGGCATTTGAACGTCTTTGCAAAACGGAATTATTTTCCATGCGGGGTCTTAAATTTTTTAACTATTTAATACCGTTTAAATACCGAGCTTTAAATTTTGTTTTGCCGTGTTTCCACAAGCGACGGCGCGGCAAGACCAAAGCCGTATGCCGATAAAAACAAAAAAAGAAAAAATAAAAAGGCGCGAAAAGCTTTAAAAATTTCGCACCTTTATTTTTTTAATTTCGTCCCCGACTTATCCCTCGACCTTAGGGAGCTTTGAAAGAGATTTTTCTATATCCTCGTCCGTCGGAACGAAGTCTGTCATTTTTCCGTCGTGGAAGCTCTCGTAGGCGTACATATCAAAGTATCCCGTTCCGGTAAGACCGAAGAGAATAGTCTTCTCCTCTCCCGTCTCGCGGCAGCGTTCAGCCTCGTCGAGCGCCGCCTTTATAGCGTGGGAGCTTTCGGGCGCGGGAAGGATACCCTCCGTGCGCGCAAAGCGCTCCGCCGCTTCGAAAACGTCAGTCTGCGGATATGAGACAGCCTCCATGTATCCGTCGTGATAGAGCTGTGAGAGAACGGGGCTCATGCCGTGGTAGCGAAGCCCTCCCGCGTGGTTCGGGGACGGGATAAAATCGCTGCCGAGAGTGTACATCTTTGCAAGCGGGCACACCATTCCCGTGTCGCAGAAGTCGTATGCGAATCTCCCGCGCGTAAGGCTCGGGCACGAGGCGGGCTCCACCGCAACAAATCTGTAGTCAGCCTCGCCGCGCAGCTTTTCTCCCATGAACGGGGCGATAAGTCCGCCGAGGTTGGAGCCGCCGCCGGCGCAGCCGATTATGACGTCGGGATGTATGCCGTACTTGTCCATTGCGATTTTCGTTTCGGTTCCGATAACAGACTGGTGCAGCAGCACCTGATTCAAGACGCTGCCGAGAACGTAGCGGTAGCCCTCCGTGCCGACGGCTTTTTCCACCGCCTCCGATATCGCGCAGCCGAGGCTCCCGTTTGTCCCGGGGTGCGCGTCGAGTATTCTGCGTCCGACCTCCGTCTCGCGCGACGGAGAGGGAGTTACAGACGCGCCGTATGTCCTCATGACCTCGCGGCGGAAGGGCTTTTGCTCGTATGATATTTTTACCATATAGACCTTGCAGTCAAGACCGAGAAAAGCGCATGCCATCGAAAGCGCGGTGCCCCACTGACCGGCTCCGGTTTCCGTGGTAACGCCTTTAAGCCCCTGATTTTTTGCGTAGTACGCCTGAGCGATTGCGGAGTTCAGCTTGTGGCTCCCGCTTGTGTTGTTCCCCTCGAACTTGTAGTATATTTTCGCGGGGGTCTTCAGAGCTTCCTCGAGACAGTAAGCGCGGACGAGAGGCGCGGGACGGTACATTTTATAAAAGTCGAGTATCTCCCGCGGTATTTCAAACTCGCGCGTGTCGTTGTCAAGCTCCTGCTTTACGAGCTCGGCGCAGAAAACCGCCTCGAGCTCTTTTTCGCTCATCGGCTTTAAGGTCTGCGGGTTCAAAAGAGGAGCGGGCTTGTTTTTCATATCCGCGCGGAGATTGTACCACGTTGTCGGCATCTCCTCTTCCGAAAGATAAATCTTGTAGGGTATGGTCTTTGACATGTTTTTTCTCTCTTTCCTGAGCTTTTGATTATTGAATTATTAAATTTATTTTTTACTTTATTTTTTAAAAATTGCAAACAGAGGACGAAATCCGAAATATAAAGGCACACGTCAGCGCTCGTTTTCGAGCTCCATAATCTTGTCGACTCTCAGCTTGTGCCGCCCGCCCTCGAACTCGGTGTCGAGAAAGAGGTCGACGATATCGAGTGCAAGCCCCGCGCCGACGACTCTGCCTCCCATGCAGAGCGCGTTTGCGTCGTTGTGGAGCCTTGTAAATCTCGCGCTGAAGGTGTCCGAACAGCACGCGGCGCGTATTCCTTTCATTTTGTTTGCCGCCATGCTGATTCCGACCCCCGTCCCGCAGAGCAGGATTGCAAGGCGGCACTCTCCGCTTTGAACGGCGCGGCACGCCTTCTTTGCAAAATCGGGATAGTCGCAGCTCTCCTCGGAATCCGTTCCGAAATCTATGTATTTTACATTTCTTTCGTCAAGATGCTTTGCGACGGCGCATTTCAGCATGTAACCGCCGTGGTCCGCCGCGAGCGCGACGACAAAGTCTTTTTCGCCGTTTTTCATAGGTTTTCCTCGTTTTCTTTAGTTTTATCTTTTATTTTTTATTTTATTTTTGTTTGTCAGCGCCTTTCAGCCTTTCCTCCCGCTCTCTTTCGGCCTGCGGCTTTTTAAGGTATATGGGGCTCAGAGCGTCCGAGGTGAATTTTTTTCTTTCCTCGTCCGACGACGACAGATATATCCTCTCGCCGAGCAGAGCAGCCCCCGCTCCCGCTCTCGGGCTCAGTATCATCGGAGCGGCGTGATAAGGAGAATTGACAAAGGACGTATCAGCCGTCGCGCCCCCCTCGCCGCTGTCCTTGCAAAACAGCTTTGCGATATCCTCTGCCGCGTCCCCCGTGAGATAGATGTTTTCTTCTTTGTATTTTTCAAGCGCCGCCGCGACGTCGTACACCGAAAGCGCCGCGTCCTCGGTCAGCCTTTCGGGAGGCGCGATGCCGTCGACTCTGAAAAGGGCGGTGAACACGCTCTCCCGCCTTGCGTTTATAACGGGGCATATTATCCCTCTCAGCGATTTGTACGGCTCCGCCATTGCGGCAAGTGAGGAGACCCCGACGCACGGCGTGTCGTCGGCGAAGGCGAGCCCTTTCAGCGTCGACGCCGATATTCTCACCCCGGTAAAGGAGCCGGGGCCCGCGGCGGTGCAGAAAAGCTCAATGTCGTTTGCGTCGAGCCCCGCCGCCGACAAAACGGAGTCTGTCATCGGCAGAAGAGTCGCGCTGTGGGTGTATCCCGAGCGGAGCGAAAATTCCGCGATTATTTTCCCGTTTTCGCACAGCGCCGCGCAGCCGATGTCGGCTGTACTGTCTATTCCCAATATTTTCACGTCTCATTTCCTTTCGTATTTAGTCGCATTTAATCGCGTTTTATCGCTTTTAATTTTTTATTAAATCCTCTGTCCCCGCGCGGCGCACCGATATCGTCCGCTCGTTTTCCGAGTTCTTTGATATATGCACCGCAAATGCGCCGTCGGGAATATATTCGTCTCTCAGATATTCGCTCCACTCGATAATACAGTGACCCGACGAGACGTATTCGAAAAATCCAATGTCCGAAAGGTCGGCTCCCTCGCCGAGACGGTAGAGGTCAAAGTGGAAAAGCGGAACGTCGCCGCGCCTGTATTCGTTTACTATAGTGTACGAGGGGCTCTTTACCCGACTTCCCGGCGAAAGGAGCGACGCCGCCCCTCTGCAAAACGCGGTTTTTCCCGCCCCGAGGTCCCCCCTCAGCATTATAAACAGATAAGAGGCGCCCTCTCTTTTTTCTGAAAGGAGCCTTTTTACAATATCGGCTCCCGCCCTTTCGGTCTCCTCTGCCGAGTATGTTTTAACGGAGAAGTTTTCCACGGCGTTTCTCCTTTATTTCTTCTTTTTTTGTTTTATATCCCGTATCGTCAGTATCTGAACGAATAATTTGGCAGCGCGTCCTTTACCGATATTGCCGCTATCGCCTCGTCGTCCGTTTCTATCATATCGTAGTAAGAGGAGATGTGCTCGATATAGACGCTCTCATATACGCTGTCGTTGAAGTCCTCGAAGAAGTCGGAGTTTTCATCGTTTTCCCACGGCTTTTCGTCCATTTCAACTCTTTTTATTATATGCGCGCCGTAGTAGGAATCAAAGACCTCTGTCTTTCCGACCTCGAGCGACAGAGCGTGTGTCACAAGCTCGCTCGGCAGCCCCTCGATTCCCGCGTAAATGTAATATCCGTTGGGGTATGACGTCTCGTCGGAATATTTCATATATACGTCGGTGAAATTTTCCCCTCTGTCGAGCGCGTCGAGCGCTTCCTGCACCTGCGCGTCCTTTTTCGCCTTCGTCTCGCTGTCAAGCTCCGCCTTTACAAAATTGCCGTTTTCGTCATAGTCGGATTTTTCGCTGTCGTAGGCGTTGTTTATGTATATGTGCAGCACTCTCGAATAGTTTTTCTCAACGTACTCCTGCTTTTCGGCGTCGCCGACTGTCAGTATGTTGTTTTCGAACAGGTAGTTGTAGACCTCCGTCGTCTTTGCCTCGTCTATCATTATCTCGCGGAGCAAATCTATGTTTATTCCGTACTGGGAGAGCAGCCTGTTGAACTCGTTTTTATCGGCGTCATAGTAGTCCATGAGGTCCGATATTATATTGTCTGCGGCTTCTTTATATTCGTCGGGCACGCTGAGTCTGTATTCGTTGAAAAGATACATTCCGACAAGGTCAGCTCTTATGCTCTCGTAAATACGCTCGGAGAGATATTTTTCGGCAGTCACGCCGTCGTACAGGACGGAGTCCCAAAATTCCGCGGTGTCGCTGACGTCCGAATACGCGCTTATAAAGTCCGCCTTGTAGTTTGACGTCCAATAGCCGTACATTCTGTCCGTTATCTCTGCATTTCCGAGGGACATCACCGTTTTCCCCTTGTTCTTCACGGCGCAGGAGGGAAGTGTGACAAATAACGCGACAGCCGCCGCGAGGCATAATACTTTAAGTAATTTTTTCATTTTCCGCTTTTTACTCTTTTGCTTTTTTTGCTTTTTTTACTCTATATTTTTCCCGTTTTGTTTCGCTTGTTTTATATTATTTATTCATCCGGTCGCGCGGCAAGGCCGTCTGCCCCGTCCTTATTTGACAGCCCCGCAATTTTTTCCATTGCCTCCGCGGCAAAATCCGCGGGGTTTTTTTGACGCGGTATCTTAACGCAGAGAGAAATACTGCTCCCGACCGATATCTTGGCGCCCCCTCTGCCGAAGAGCGCCGCAGCGTCCGACAGGTACGAAGGGTCGCGCCTTTCGGTATATATGTGCAGCTCCGAGCCCTTCTGCTCGATTTTTGTCACGTCGTTTGCCGCTCCGAGTCCTCTTGCGAGGGATATGAAGCACAGCGCGAGGGTAGGGGAGGGTATGTCGCCGAAGCGGTCGCAGAATTCGTCGACGATGTCGTCAAAGTCGTCGGAGTCCGATATCCTCGCGATTTTTTTGTACATCTCCATTCTCTGAGCCGAGTCGGGAATATATGATTTTGAAATATACGCGTCGACTTTAAGCGATACCGTGCATTCGCGCGGCGGCTCGGGAGTCTTTCCCTCCTCCTCGAGAACAGCCTCGTTCAAAAGCTTAAGGTACATGTCATATCCCACGCTCTCCATGTGCCCGTGCTGTTCCGCGCCGAGCAGATTTCCCGCGCCTCGGATCTTCATGTCCCTCATTGCGATTTTAAATCCCGCGCCGAAGGAGGCGTATTCCTTTATGGCTCTGAGCCGTTTTTCGGCAATTTCGTTTAAAACCTTTGATTTCGGGTATGTGAAGTAGGCGTATGCCTTCCTCGCCGAGCGCCCGACTCGCCCTCTTATCTGGTGGAGCTGAGAGAGACCGTACCTGTCGGCGTTGTCGATGATAAGAGTGTTCACGTTGGGAACGTCAACTCCCGTTTCGATTATTGTCGTCGAGACGAGAATATCAATGTCCCCGCGCACAAGAGACGCCCAGATGTCCTCCATTTCGTCCCGCTCGAGCTTTCCGTGCCCGACGGCGACCCGCGCGTCAGGCAGCGCCTCCGATATTTTCGCCGCGACTGAGTAAATCGAGTCGATTCTGTTGTGCAGGTAGAACACCTGCCCCCCGCGGCGAAGCTCGCGCCTCATTGCCTCGGCGATAACAGAGTCGTCGTGCTCCATGACATAAGTCTGTATTGGGGAGCGCAGCCCCGGAATGTCGTCAAGAAGGCTCATGTCGATAATCCCGCCCATTGCCATGTTGAGCGTGCGCGGTATCGGCGTCGCGGTAAGGGTCAGCACGTCGGCGTTCGTTTTAAGCTGCTTCAGCTTCTCCTTTTGAGCGACTCCGAAGCGCTGTTCCTCGTCGATTATTATAAGTCCGAGGTTTTTGAATTCCACGTCCTTTGATATCAGCCTGTGAGTGCCGACTATAATATCGGTGTCCCCGCGGCGCAGTTTTCTCAGCGACTCGCTTTTCTGCGCGTTTGTCCTGAAACGCGAGAGCATGTCGATTGAAACGGGAAAGCCTCTGAAACGGGCTGTCATCGTTTGGTAATGCTGGTATGCGAGAATTGTTGTCGGCACGAGAAGCGCCACCTGGTATCCGCTCATGACAGCCTTAAAAGCCGCTCTCATTGCGACCTCTGTTTTGCCGTATCCGACGTCCCCGCAAATCATTCTGTCCATCGGGTAGGGCTTTTCCATATCCCGTGTAAGATCCGCTATTGCGCTGAGCTGACTGTCGGTTTCCTCGTATTCAAAGGCGTCGGCAAACTGCCTTGAAAATGAGTCGTCACGGTCAAAGGCAATCCCCGGAGTGCGTCGTCTCTTGGCGTAAAGCTCAATCAGCTCCTTTGCCATGTCCCTTGCCGCCTTTTTCGCTCTCGACTTGCTGCGGCTCCAGTCGGGGCTGCCCATCTTTGAGAGCTTTATCCCGACGGCGTCGTCGTCCCCGCCGACGTATTTTGACACCATATTGAGACTGTCGACAGGGACAAACAGCTTATCCTTTCCCGCGTAGCGTATGTGTATGTAATCGCGCGCCACGCCGTCGACACGTATGTTTTCAATTCCCTCGTATCGTCCGATGCCGTAAATGTCGTGAACGACAATATCCCCCTCGACAAGGTCCTGATAGTTAAGTATCTCCTTTGAGTTTTTGGGTCTTTTCCGCTTCACTCGGGCGCTTACCGAGCGCTTTCCGGTCTGCATGTCGGAGGAAAAGTCAAACACGCAAAGCTTTGCCCTTGTAAGCTCAAAGCCCGACGGAAATTCGCCGTTTATAAGCGCAACGGGCTGTATTTTGCCTTTTTTTGACGAAAATACCCCTCCGATATCGGAGCCCTCGACAGAGGGAGGCGCGCCATCGGAGTCCGCGTATACCGGAAAGAGCCCTCTCTCAAAGAGCTCGCCGAAAAGATTTTTTTCCTCGGCCTCCCCGTCGCAAAAAACAGCGCACATGTAGCCGTTTTCCCTGTATGGCGCGATATCCTCCGCGAGACTGTTTACGTCTGAGGCGTAAGGGAGCTTGCCGCGCGAGGAAAAATCGAATATTTCTCCCGTTTTGACGTCATTGTACGAGCGCGAAAAAACGTCGGCGAAAACAGACGGCATTTTGTACACCTTCTCGGCGACGGCGCTCCACGGCTCAAGCCACGGAAACGTATTTTTCGAGGGCAAAACGCACTCCCCCGCCTCAAGCATTTCGGCGACGGCGTCCCGAAGGAGCTTCTCGCACGCCGCGTGGCGCTCTTTGCACACCGTAAAGTCGTGTACGGCGACAATGCCGTCGAAATACGACATCAGCGTCGCGGGCTTTTCGTATATAAGTCCTATGTATTTGTCGCAGAATTCGGGGAAAGCAGTCTCGCCGAGCTCGGTCTTTTCACGCGACAGCGTCTCGGCGGCAAGCTCTTTTGAGGTTTTTTTCAGCCTTGCAATCTGCTTTGAAAGCGCGGCGGCAACGACCCTTCTCGTCTCGTCCGTCATAACTGTTTCCCTGACGGGGCATATAACGGCGGACTTTGCCGTCTCGCACATTCTCTGAGTTATTATGTCAAAGTAACCTATTCTGTCGACCTCGTCGCCGAAAAACTCGACTCGAAGCGGCATGTCCCCCGGCGCAAAGACGTCGACAATACCGCCTCTTTGCGCGAACTGTCCGACGCTCTCGACCTGATTTACTCTTGCGTATCCCGCCTCAAGGAGAGTCGAGACGAAATTTTCAAGCCCAAGCTCGGACTCGGCGCCAATCTCCGTCGAAAGCGAGAGAAGCGCGTCGCACGGCATTGTCGCCTGAAGCGCCGCCTCGGCGGTGGTGCATATGCTCATCGGCGAGGAGGAGAGCGCAAGAGAGGAGAGAACCGAGAGCCTGTCCTGCTCGAAATCGTGAGAGGATACGACGCTTGAAAAGTTAAAATCGCGCGAGGGATAAAAGAGCGAGTTCACGCCGCACTCTTTCAGAAAGTCGTTCAGCCTTGAGGCTTCCTTGTCCTCGGGGCAAATATAGAGCACGCGGTTATAGGGCGCCGTTTTATTGTCCGCGGCGTCGCGCGAGAGCGTGAGGCAGAAAAGCTGAAAAGCGCCGTCGGAGAGCCCCTCGGCAAGACACGGGCGGTACATGCCGTGTCCGAAGGGAGTGTTCAGTGCCTTTATAAACTGGGAGTACTCGCGGCACTCCCTCAGCGCATCGCAAAGCAGTGTTGTGTTCATTTATCGCTGACGCTCCGTTTACCGTTGTACTTTCCCATCGCCTCCGAGATTTTCCCCGAGATAATAAGCGAGCAGATATCGGGTATCAGACAAAGCGCTTTTGTAAGCTCTTCGAGCTGCTCGCCGCTCATCTCGCCGAGCACCCATTTTACAAGGTCGTACTCGGGACGCGGCTTTTTGCCGACGCCGATTTTTACTCTCGGAAAATTGTCCGACGAGAGGTGATATATTATGCTTTTCATGCCGTTGTGTCCGCCGTCGGAGCCCTTTTCGCGAATTCTGAGCGTTCCGGGCTCGAAATTTATGTCGTCGTAAAGAACTGTTATTTTTTCGGGAGGGATCTTATAAAAGTCCGCCGCCTCTCTCAGCGACTCGCCCGAGTTGTTCATAAACGTCTGCGGCTTCATAAGAAGTACTTTTTTGCCGCAGATATCGGCTTTTGCGGTCAGAGCCTTGAATTTCAAATCGACGCACTCGACGCCCATGTCGCGGCAGATAAAATCTATTGCCGAAAATCCCGCGTTGTGGCGCGTTTTTATATATTCCGCGCCGGGGTTCCCGAGTCCCGCAACTATGTACTCGCATGGACCGACCGGCGCCTTCGCCTTTTCCGTTTCGATTTTTTTGAACAAATCAAAAATACTTGCCATAAGCTTACGACGTCTCCGTGGACAAATCCCAAATACTGTTTAATTTTTATAACACTCTGATAATAATATCATATTTTACTTTTTTATGCAACGATTTTATTGCCGATTTTATTGCCGATTTTATTACGGATTTTGATACGGAAAGTAAAAAACATATAATTCCTCTTGAAACGCGGGGTAAAATACTATATAATATTAAAAGTATTTCAAGGTTATTTTAAAAGTGTTTTGAAATTATCCCGAAAGTATACCGAAAATATACCGAAAAAATTCCGAAAGCGTTTATTGAAACGCTTTTTGAAAGCGCTGTACGGGAGGTGACGCTTATGTCCCAAAAAAAGAAAACGGCAAAGTCGTTCGGTCTTGACAGGTCAAACGACGTCTTTCACGCCTCCCTTTCAAATCTTAAAGCGGAGGATATTCCTGTTTTGGCGGAGCGGAAAAAGAATTCGAGAGCGGTCAGAAAAAAGATTTCGTCGGCGATAGAGTACGCGATTATCGCGATTTGCGCCGCGGCGTTTATTGTCTGCACCGTTCTGATTGTGAAAAATTTATCCGACAAGGAGCGCGGAGACGAGGTCTACAACGAGGCGGCGTCAGGTCTTATCCCCGTAACCCTCGGGCAGTCCGCGGGAAACGAGGACAAGCCCGCGCCCCCGATGCAGAGTATTTACGACAGAATAAACTCCGTTTACGGCGGAGGAGAGGGGCCCGATGACGGCGGCGAATATGACCTTGACCTCTCGTCGATAAAGGCGAGCCTCAGCTCTCTCAGGGAGACGAACAGCGACGTTATAGGCTGGATTTACGTCGAGGATTCGAGAATCAACTATCCTCTTATGCAGTCGTCAAACGGGAACGACGAGTACTATCTCACCCACGCGTACAACGGTGAGTACCTCGCTGTCGGCTCTATTTATCTTACGTACTTCTGCGACAAGCACCTTGATAAAAATTACAATTCGCTGATATACGGGCACAACGTCGTGAACGGCTCCATGTTCCATGACGTTACAAAATTTCTCGATAAGGACTTTTTTGACAGCAAGCTCGTATATATTTACACTCTTGACGGCGCGTATATTTACAAGCCGTTCTCGATATACGAGACCCGAAGCGACTACAATTATATACAAACGTCTTTTTCGAGCGAGGAGGAATTTTTCGATTTCGCAAACAGGGTGGCGGCGAACAGCGAGGTGCCCTCAAGCGTGCAGTTTTCCCCGGGGGACACAATGCTGACTCTTTCGACATGCACGAACGGCGGCGTTATGGGAGTCGGAAGATACGCCTTCCACGCGAAGCTTATCGCGTTTGTCGAGTGAGACTGTTCGAAAAAAGAATTAAAAATTAAAAATCCGAAAATCCGAAAATCCGAAAATCAAAGAAAATACCGAGCGACTCTTCGGGAGCTTTATGAATATATCGAATGAATCGAATACAGCGAATACAGCGAACACACCGAATACAGCGAATAAATCCGATGAGCGGAGTATATTCGATGTGCTGAAATGTCCTGTGTGCGGCGGCGGGCTTTTCGTTTGCGGCGGGAGCCTTGTATGCCGTGGGGAAAGGCGTCACTGCTTTGATATCGCCTCGAGCGGATACGTGAACCTACTTCCTCCGGGAAAGGCGAAAAACGCGCATACGGGCGATGACAAAACGATGATTTCGGCGCGCGCGGAATTTTTAAATAAGGGGTATTATCTTCGCATATCCGAGCGTCTCGGGACACTCGCGCTCTCACTTATGAAATATATAAAAGACGGCGAAAAAAGCATTTTTGTGATTGACGCCGGCTGCGGCGAGGGTTATCACACATGCGGCGCGCTGAAAATTCTCGGCGGAGCGGGAGCGGACGTTTACGCTCTCGGCTTTGACGCGTCAAAGCACGGCGCGTCGTCGGCGGCAAAAAGGGCGCGGCGCGGCGGCCTGTTTTGCGGCTGGGACGATCCGTTGAGCCGCGCCTTCTTCGCGGCGGGGAACATTTTCGAGCTTCCCGTAAGGGACTCCTCGTGCGACTTTGTATTCAGCAGCTTTGCGCCGATTGCGTGGGAGGAATCCTTCAGAGCGCTTAAAAACGGCGGCTTTCTTATTACCGTCTCGGCGGGAGAGAGTCATCTTTTCGAGCTGAGAGAGCTTCTCTACAGCGAGCCGAGAAAAAGGGCGGCGAGCATAACTCCGCCGCGCGGCTTTGACGGAGTCTGCCGCGAAACTCTTTCTTACAAAACAGAGGTCGTCGGAGAAAAGGATATCATGAGCCTTTTTACGATGACTCCTTTCTATTACAGGACGTCGAGGGAGGACAGGGAAAAGCTGTCGGGCATATCTTCAATCGACATAACTGTCGAGAGCGTTTTTTCGGTATACAAAAAGGTATCGGAGGGGTAAAATTTGGGAAACGGAAAAAAGGTAAAGTGGAAGGGCGGCACTCTTCTTGCGCCGCTCGCGCCCGTTATGGTGAGCTGCGGGACTGCCGAAACGTCAAATATTATAACTGTCGCGTGGACGGGCATAATAAACACAGCACCGCCGCGCCTTTATATTTCGCTTCGTCCCGAGAGATATTCCTACGGGCTCATAAAGGAAAGCGGGGAGTTTGCCGTAAATCTTACGACGTGTGAAATGGTTAAAAACGCCGACTACCTCGGCATACATACCGGAAGGAAAATAGACAAGTTTAAAAAAAGCGGGCTGACAAAGTGCGCGGCGAGCGTGGTGTCGTGCCCGCTTATTGCGGAAAGCCCGCTGTCTCTCGAGTGCCGAGTTTTCGACGTCATTCACCTCGGGAGCCACGATATGTTCCTTGCCGACATACTATGCGTCGACGTCGACGAAGAGCTTATAGACAAAAGCGGAAAACTGCACCTTGAGAGGGCGCGCCTTGCGGCGTTCGCCCACGGCGCATACTATGAACTCGGGCGAAAGCTCGGATCCTTCGGCTTTTCCGTCGCCAAAAAGAGCAAGAAGAGCAAAACGGGAAATGGCAAAACGGTCGCCGCGGGGAAAAATAAGAAAAAATAAAAAAATAAAAATAAAACAAGATAGTTTTGCATATAGCCGCGCAAAGCGCCATAAAATAATGCGGGGAAAGCCTGTATACGGTTCCCCCGCATTTTTAATTTTTACTTATGCCTAATGCAATAATACACAAACATCAAATTTTACAAATGTCTTGAACCATGCGCCATAATTCGACAAATGTCTTGATTTTAAAACGCCGCTGTCTCTCAAATTCTCTTAAATTTCTATAAGCTCTTTAGTGAATTTCGTAAGATTTTCCGCGCCGCCCCTTGTTATGTAGACCATGTCCTCGATTCGACAGCCGTATTTGCCCTCAAGGTATATTCCCGGCTCTACGGTTACAATTTCCCCTTCGCGCAGAACGGCGTCCTTCGGGGAGCTTGGCGAGAGACTCGGCGCCTCGTGAATCATCAGCCCGACGCCGTGCCCGAGCGAGTGCCCGAACGCGCCGTGATAACCCGCGTTTTCTATTATGTCCCGCGCGGCCTTGTCCGCCTCAAAGTTTGACGTGCCCTCCGAGATTATTTCAAGGGCGGCCTCCTGCGCCCGGAGAACGGTGTTGTACAGGCGCTTCATCTCGCCGTCAGCCTTTCCGATGACGAGGGTCCTTGTCATATCCGAGTGATATCCGCCGATGACTGCGCCGAAATCGAGAGTCAGAAAACCC
>CANRNZ010000011.1 GCA_947632135.1 uncultured Clostridia bacterium | reverse complement strand
ATCGCGCCGTCGGGCATTGCGGCAGACGATTACATACTCGGCGACGCCGACAAGAACGGCGAGGTCGATATGAGAGATATTCTCACGATACGCAGATATCTTGCGGCGCTTATCGGAGAGGATGAAATATCGATCGACGCCGCCGACGTCGACAAAAAGCACAACGACGGGGACAACAGAATCACTCTTGACGACGTTATAAGGCTCAGAAGATACTTTGTCGGACTCGATGATCTCGATGAGGAAAAGCCCGAGAAAACAACTACCGTCGGCGCCATAACGATTGGCGGAGTCAATATAAGTAACTTTACGATAGTGATTCCCGACAAATCGATCCCGGTTATGAACTACTCGTCCGACAGGCTGAGAAGCTACATATATCAGGCTTGCGGAGTAAACCTTAACATAACCGACGACGAGAGCTCTGTTTCGGGGCATATGATAAAGTACCTCTATGATACCGAGGACAAGTACAATCTCGGAAAAGAGGGCTACAGAGTTGCCGTTGAGGAGGACGGAAACGTCACGTTCACCTGCGGCTCGATGAGAGGCCCGCTTTACGTGACGTATTTCTTCCTTGAAGATTTTGTCGGCTGGAGATTCCTCACCGACAAATCCGACGTTATTAAATATCTTTACGACGCGGATACAATCGATCTTCCGATAGGATATCAGGAGACCGAGGTGCCGGTGTTTGAGTACCGCGCGGTATCTCAGGCGGGCATTACAAATCAAAACTTTGAAATGCTGAGAATCAATGCGGAAGACGGAGGAGCCGGTGCGGGAGCAAACGCCGAACACGGCTGGACCGTCGGAACGCTGTTTATGCACGCGCACTCCTTTGAGAACCAGTGCGGAATATTACCGAGCGAGCAGCCATGTCTTACAAGTGAAGAAACATATAATAAGATAATGGCTTACAATATAAATCTTATAGATGAGCGGCAGAGCGGCGGCCAGCGTCTCGGAGAGGTGTGGACTCAGATATCCTGCTCGCCCAACGACAACACGAATTTCTGCAAATGCGCTAACTGCACGGCGGTCTATAAGCAGGAGGGAAGTATTGCGGGAACGGTATTCAGACTTGCAAACAGAGTCGCCGAGGCTCTCGACGAGCGCTATCCCGGAATCGAAATCTACACGATAGCGTACTGGGATGCGAGAAAGCCACCGAAGATGACAAGACCTCTTGACAATGTATGCGTCTGCTACTGCATCGGCGGGTGCAACAACCACCCCTATGACCACCCCGAGGAGTGCGAGGCTGCCGGCGGAAACGAAAGACTTCAGTATGTGAACTTTGAAGGCAAGAGCGACGGACCCTCCGCGAACAACGTAGAGCTCAGTTACTACGAGGACTGGCTCGAGCTGACAAACAATATTTATATCTGGTACTACAGCTCAACCTACGCTTTCCCGATGGCGCCGTCTCCGATACTCTTCAATGTTTACAACGACCTTAAATATGTTGCGGCGTCCGGCGCGATAGGCGTATACTTCGAGGGCAGCGGCGGATTTTGCTCGAGCAGCTTCGAAATACTGAAAGCGTACATGGCGTCCAAGATGTGTTGGCACCCCTTCATGAGCGAGGAGGAATACAACGACCTCTTTAACGAATTTCTCATGATTTACTACGGCGATGGCTGGCAGTATCTCAGAGAGTATATAGAGATGGCAAACGAGGCGGGAGACCTCAACGGCTGCTGGACAAACAACTACGACAGACCGTGGAATATGTACAATAAAGAATATTTCGCGGAGAACTATGATAAGATGTCAGAGCTGTTTGACAAGGCGCTCGCGGCGACGAGCAATCCCGATCAGCTCCGCAGAATAGCGCGCAGCCGCGCTCACTGCGACTTCCTCGGACTCTCGGCAACTTATGAGGATAAATACGTAAACGGCGACGATGCGTTAAAGGCGCTGTACAGAGAGCGTTACGCGCGTCTCTACGATACTATCCTTGACAGAGGAGACATTCCCGGAGCGGGCGGCGACATTATTCCTATATTCTCCAACAGCGGCACCGCGGGATGCGAAGCGTTCCCGAGCTCGGAAAGCGATATAAAGTGCCCGATGGATTGGCTGTTCAGAGGCGGTTTCAGCGGTAGTTGGGATTGGAACGGCAGCAGGTGGGAGTGATTTCCCGCGCTGTGTGTCTTGTGACATAATGAGCCCTAAAACCGAATAATTTCTGCGGCAAATGTGCTGTGATGCGCATTTGCCGCCTTTTTTTGTTTTTCTGTTTTGAATGCGGAAAAGCCGCGGCGACCTCGAAATAATATACAAAAAAATCAAAAAAATTTTGTATTTTTTATTGCATTTGACTTTTTAATATGGTAAACTATATATGTATAACAGTAAAACAGCGGAGGTAATTATGAAAAGACTGTTTTCGCTCATTCTCGCCGCTTGTATGCTTGTCGGGGCGCTTGTGTACATCGCGCCGTCGGGCATTGCGGCAGACGATTACATACCGGGCGACGCCGACAAGAACGGCGAGGTCGATATGAGAGATATTCTCACAATACGCAGATATCTTGCGGCGCTTATCGGAGAGGATGAAATATCGATCGACGCCGCCGACGTCGACAAAAAGCATAACGACGGGGACAACAGGATCACTCTTGACGACGTTATAAGGCTGAGAAGATACTTTGTCGGGCTCGACGAGCTCGATGAGGATAAGCCCGAAAAGACGAATCCCGTCGACTCCATAACGATAGGCGGAGTCAATATAAAGAATTTCACGATAGTGATTCCCGACAAGTCGATTCCCGTTATGAACTACTCGTCCGACAGGCTGAGAAGCTACATATATCAGGCTTGCGGAGTAAATCTCAACATAACCGACGACGAGAGCTCGGTTTCGGGCCCGATGATAAAATATGTCTACGATACGGATAACAAGTACGAGCTCGGCAAGGAGGGCTACAGAGTTGCCGTTGAGGAGGACGGAAACGTAATATTCACCTGCGGCTCGATGAGAGGCCCCCTTTACGTGACATATTTCTTCCTTGAAGAGCATGTCGGCTGGAGATTTCTTTCGTCAAAGCAGGGTGAGTTCAATTACCTCTACGAGGCGGAAAACATCGACATTCCGATAGGATATCAGGCTGTCGAGGTGCCCGTGTTTGAATACCGCGCGACGCGTCAGGCGGGTATTAACTCTCAGAATTTTGAAATGCTGAAAATCAACGCCGGTGACGGCGGCGCGGGTTCGGGCGCCAACGCGGAACACGGTTGGGTCGTCGGGACGCTGTTTATGCACGCGCACTCATATGAGGTTCAGTGCGGAATATCAAATCAGGAGCAGCCCTGTCTTACAAGCGAGGAGACATACAATAAAATAGTAAAATACAATATTGATCTTATAGAAGAGAGAGAATCATGGGGTCAGCACCTTGGCGAGACATGGACTCAGATCGCGTGCTCACCGAATGACAACACGAATTTCTGCAAATGCGCCAACTGCACGGCTGTCTATAAACAGGAGGGAAGTATTGCGGGAACGGTGTTCAGGCTCGCAAACAGGGTCGCGGAGACTCTCGGTGAGAAATATCCCGGTATCGAGATTTTTACAATTGCCTATTGGGACGCGAGAAAGCCCCCGAAGATGACAAGACCCCTTGACAACATCTGCGTTTGCTACTGCATCGGCGGGTGCAACAATCACCCCTACGACCACCCCGAGGAGTGCGAAGCGGCGGGCGGAAACGAAAGGCTCCAATACGTGAGCTTTGAAGGCAAGAGCGACGGGCCCTCCGCGAACAACGTTGAGCTCGGATATTATGAGGACTGGCTCGAGCTGACAAACAATATTTATATCTGGTACTACAGCTCGACATACGCTTTCCCGATGGCGCCGTCTCCGATTCTCTTTAACGTTTACAACGACATAAAATACATTGCGTCGTCCGGCGCGCGCGGAGTATTCTTTGAAGGCAGCGGCGGGCAATGCTCGAGCAGCTTTGAAATTCTGAAGGCGTATATGGCTGCCAAGATGAACTGGCACCCCTTTATGAGCGAGGAGGAATACAACGACCTCTTTAACGAATTTCTCATGATTTACTACGGCGACGGCTGGCAGTATATCAGAGAGTATATAGAGATGTCGCACCATGCAGGGGATCTCAACGGATGCTGGACAAACAACTATGACAGACCGTGGAACATGTACAACGAGGAGTACTTTGCTGAGCATTACGACGAGATGTCGGAGCTGTTCGACAAGGCGCTCGCCGCGACAAGCGACACAGAGCAGCGGCGCAGAATAGCGCGCAGCCGCGCACACTGCGACTATCTCGGACTTTCGGCAACTTACGAGGACAAATACGTAAACGGCGACAGCGCGTCAAGAGCCGTATATGAGGAGCGCTACGCGCGGCTTTACAATACGATCCTTGACAGGGGCGACACACCGGGAGCGTGCGGCGACATTATTCCTATATTCTCAAGCAGCGGCACCGCAGGGTGCGAAGCGTTCCCGAGCTCGGAAAGCGATATAAAGTGCCCGATGGATTGGATTTTCAGAGAAGGCTTCAGCGGATATTGGGAATGGGACGAGGACCAGCACAGATGGATGTGAGATAAAATAAAACAAAGTATGGGGGAGCGCCGAGCGCTCCCCCATTAAATATTTAAAAACAAGAAATGAAAAACCCGAAATACGAAATAATTCGAAATAATTCGAAATAATTCAAAAAAATCCGAAAATAATCCGAAAAAATCCGAATAATTATTTAAGTACAGCCTGTTCTTTTGCGGGGCTGTTTCTTTTTTCTATATTAGGCATTCGCCTTTCAAGCGCCGCCATTGAAATTTCAATGTCCTCCGCCGCCTCCGCCTCGTTAAAGCATCCGACCGTCACCATGTCGCAGTCGCGTATCGTTGCCCATGAGAAGTTCAGCCCGACAAACGGCGTAGTGCGTCCCGCCGCCATCGGTTTAATTGTCATTACCGGTTTTTTTGCCGAGCGTATTATCGAGGCGACAGCCTCAACCTCGACCTGCATGAGAAAGCCCATGCAGTTGTATATCTGTATGTAGGTTTCGACGTCGTATCCGTTTTCGTCGCTGTACAGCACGAGCTCGGGCATGTGGGCTGACAGCCCCGGTATCATTCCCGCGTCGCGCATCATTTTTGTGTAATCGTCCAGCCTCGATATCTCGCGCTTGTTCTTATTTACGAGCTGTTCCGCGCTGTAGTGGTGTATCAGGCAGATTTTTGCGCCGCGCGCCGCGCTCTCCCGTATAACGCCGTTTGCCTCTCTTCTGCCGCTTTCGGTGTCGTCGACGTTGATGACGGGAGTGTCGACCATTATCATTTCTTTTCCGAGCGAGTCCTCGGCCGTTTTTATCGCGGAGACGATATTGGGATTTGAGCCGAAGGGCGCCATTATTGTGTCCACTCCGCGCGACAGGCAGGTTTCAAGTATCGGCACTATTGTATCCGGTGTGCTGTGCCTTTGCTTTATCATGTTATCCGCGACAGCGCTTCTGTGGCTGTATCCCGCTATCCAGTTCGTGCCGATTATCATTCGCGACAGGGAAAGCCCGCCGACATTCGTTCTCTGAAACATATCCGTCACCTCGCCTTATTTCGATTGTGGTTTTACTTATTCCCGATGCAATTTTACCACAAAGATACCGTCTTTTCAACATTTTCGCGTTATTATCTTTTTTATCTTTTTATTTTTGTCCGCGGTTTATATATTATTTATTCTTTGATATGCCTTAAAATTACAAATATTTCCACCGAAAAACGGGGTGGGTTGATTTTTTATGAAATATGTGGTATACTTATCGGACAGTAAGTATGCCCGCCCGATTTCAGGTGTAACCGTTATAATGCGAAACGGCGGCAGGGCGCGGCATATGTCACTTTGTTTTCAGGTGGTGTTTAACTTGGAAAAATCGGAAAAAGCGAAAAGGGGCAGGGCGTCAAAGCGCGCTGTGGCTGAGCTTTTTTCAAACAGCGAGAGCGCGCCCGTAAATGAAGCCGCAACTCACGCCGACTCAAGACGCGAAGCGCTGAAGCTTGAGTTTTTTAAAACCTCGCCGGGGGCGCTGCCCGAAAATGGCGCCGCGCGAGACGAAGCGTCCGACAAAGCAGGGGAAAGCGTTGCGGAACGCAGTGAAAACGAGTCCGCCAAGCTCAAAGTCCCCGCTGCCAAGCCGACGGTGAGAAGCGCTGAGCCGCGGCGGGGCGCGGAGTATTCGGCGCGAAGCGCTTCGCCTTCGCCTGTCGGCGGCGCAAATTTTGCGCCCGGGAAAGCGCGTCCCGCGAGCGCTGTAAATACGCAGAGTATACCCCGTCCCGCGCCGCCGAAAGGCGTCGGCGCGGCGGAGGGCCATGCTGCGGTGGGCGGCGCGCAAAAAAGCGTCGGCGCGACGGCGGTTTTTCCCCGAGTCAAAAGCGCGCAGCGCACGGAAGATAAAGATAAAAAGGTAATTCGGATCGCGCCGAGCGCGGCGCAGAGCGAAGTAAAGAATAAAGAGACGAAAAAGAACGGCGGAAAGAAAAAAAAGGTGATTGCCGCTTTGTGTTCCGCCGCGGCTCTTCTGCTTATAACGGGCGGCGCGCTTTTCCTTTTTCTTCCGCGTGAGGAGATCGTTGTTCCCGCGGACACCGTCGCAGGGCGGGTCGAGAGAGCGGGCTCAAGCTCAAATTATAAAAGCGGCGCGGAGGAGTACGTAAAGGACGACAGATACGACGTCACGTTTACGTTCTACGAGGCTGACGATATAGTTTGCAGCACGTCCGAGGCGACTGTCGCTGACGTAATGGAGAAAATGGGCGTCGTGTGCGGTGAGAATAACCGCATGGACCATGAGCCGACGGACGTTATTTCGGAGGACACTGTAATAGATATAAAAACTCTGAGCTACGCGACGGCCTACACGACCGAGAGCGTCGCCTATGACACGGAGTACGTCGACGTGTCGTATATTCCGAGGGGAACGACAAGCGTCAAGCAGAACGGGCAAAACGGCGTGAAAACCTACACCTACAACTGCACTCTCGTCAACGGAGTCGAGGAGTCGCGCGAGCTTGTCGGTGAGGAGATAACGGAAAATCCGACGACAAGAATCCTGTACCGAGGGGTCGGGGGCACTGTCGTGTCGGGAGGAAGGAGCTACAGTTATTCGTACTATATAGACGTCAGCGCGACGGTTTACACGATTGTCGGAACAACCGCGTCGGGGCTTCCGACGAGCACGTCGGTCATGGCGGTCGACCCGAGAGTAATTCCGCTCGGGACAAGGTGCGTCGTTGTCGGCGGAGGCGACTACGGGTACAGAATAGCTGCCGATACAGGCGGGTCGATAAAGGGAAACAAGATAGACCTTTGGTATCCCGACGGAACGTTCGGCGGATTCGGCTGGCGGAGCACGAGAGTTTATATTCTGGACTGATTTTTCGAATTTTTTTAGAAATAATCGAAATAATCGAAATAATCGAAATATTCGAAATTATCGGATTTGCAGATTTTTAATATTTGATTTTTATTATGATTTTTATTAACCGAAAGGAACGGCAAAATAAATGGATTTTACAAATCTTCGGAAATATCAGGACATGCTGTCTGAATCCCGGATAATTCCCGGCAGCACCTGCATTGCATATGTTGGGGGAAAAGAGGTGTACCGCCATTCCGCGGGCTTTGCGGACGTTGAGTCCGGAAGGAAAATGAAGGGCGACGAGCTGTTTTTCATGTACAGCATATCGAAGGTCGTCACCTCTCTTGCCGCGCTTCAGCTGCTTGAGCGCGGGCTTTTCCATCTGAACGACAGACTCGATTTCTACATGCCCGAATTCGGCAGCATGAAGGTTAAGGTTTCTCACCCCGACGGGAGCGAGACAGTTGAGGACTCAAAGGTCCCGATGCGCGTGCGCGACATATTCTGCATGACCGCGGGATACGATTACAACATGGAAAGCGAGCAGATAAAAAAGTGGCGTGAGGAAAACGGCAGGATAACGACTGCGGACATGGCAAAAATTCTCGCCGGGACGCCGCTTTGCTTTGAGCCGGGCAATATGTGGTGCTACGGGCTGAGCCACGAAATTTTGGCTGCCTTTGTGGAAAAGCTGTCCGGTCAGCGCTTTGACGAATATGTGAAGGAGCACATATTCGATCCGGTCGGAATGAAGGATTCGTGCTACCATATGCCGAAAGAGGAAATGGAGCGCAGAATGGCGTCGCAGTATTCGTTTTCCGACGAGAAGGGAATATTTGAAAAAATAAATCTTTCAAACTGGTCCGTTCTCGGGGAGGATTATGACAGCGGCGGGGCGGGGGTAATCTCGAGCGCCGACGACATGGCTCGCCTTGCGAAGGTTCTTGCGGCGGGTGGGGTCACTGACAGCGGCGAGAGGATAATCTCGAAGATGACGATAGACTTGTGGAGAACAAACCGGCTTGACGAAAAGCAGCTGAAGAGCTATTCGTGGGACGGGCTTTGCGGGTACGGCTACGGGCTCGGGGTCAGAACGCATATCGACCGCGCGTTGTCGGGCTCCGTTTCCTCTCTCGGGGAATTCGGCTGGAGCGGCGCGGCGGGAGGCTTTATAATGATAGACCCCGATATGGACTGCGCGCTGTTCCATGTTTATCACATGCTGAACAATCAGGAGGGATTTGTCATTCCGAGAATGAGAAATATTTTCTACACTTGTCTTGACAGGTAGATGAAAAGGGCGGCTCGCGATAAATCGCGAGCCGCATTTTAACGTTTGCACGAACTTGTTCGGAAAGTTTTGGTCAAGCTTTTAAAAAAGCTTGACCAAAACTTTCGTGTTGGGCGAGTGCGAACATTGTGCGAGCATTGCGCGAACTTCAAAAATTAGTCAGCTGTCAAAGACGCTTTCGATAAGCTTCGGACACCCCTCGGGTGAGTACCGCCAGTACGGTATGTGCCGCGTGGACTCGGCGTCAATGTAATACCTGAGCGGCGGCGCCTCGCGGTGGTTTATGTACGAGTCTATTATCGAGAGCTTTATTTTCATTCTCTCCCTTATTATGTTCTTTATGTACACCGCGCACAGGTCCCCGACCGAAATCCCGTCCCGCTTTTCGGCAAGCCCCGCAAGGTTCGGCGTCAGCTCGACAAATATGCCGTAGTCCTCAATGCTCCTGACGCACCCGACGACAGTACTTCCAATCTCAAATGACGCGGCGTTCTCCTCCCATGTTCCGAGCAGCTCACGAAGACTCATGTAGATTCGCCCGCTCTCTCTGTCGACACTCTTTACAACTGCGTTTATAAGATCTCCTTTTTTCAGCCTGTCTCCCGGATGGGATATTCGTGATACTGATATGCAGTCGACGCTGAGAAGCGACACCGTCCCGCAACCGATATCGACAAACGCGCCGAACGAATCAAGGTGTGTGACCGCCGCGGGTATTATGTCCCCGGGCCTCAGGCGCGATATGTAATTCTTTCTGCACAGCTCCTGCGCGCGCCGTCTTGAAAGATACGCGACGCACACGCCGTTTTCCTCTTTTATGTCTGTAACAACGAAGGAAACCGGTCTGCCGACCCTCGTTATCACGGCGATGTCGCGCGGCCCGTCCTCGCCGTCCTTTTCCATTGCCGCCTCTTTTCTCGGTATTATTCCGACGGCGCAGCCGAGCTTTACGGTCAGCTCCATTGACTCACCTCGGCACGACGCGGCGACAGATTCAAGTATTCTTTCCTCGCGCATTGCCTTTTCAAGCATTTTTACAGACGAAAGGTACGTCTCGTTTTCGTAAGTTCCGATAAGGCTGCCCTCGGGCAGGTATCCTGTTTCCTTCATTTTGATTTAAGCTCCCTTTGATATTATGTTTCGGAATGTGTTTTAAAATATCAGACTCTGAAACTGTCAAGATTTTAACCTGTTTTGGTACAATATATGAAAAAAGAATGAAAAGTATGACATAAAATATGTTGATTATTTTACAATTGGGCATTATAATATAGACAGTGGAATACCGATGCTTTGAAAGGTGACAACTTACTTATGGAAAACAAAAAGCTGCTCGATATTTTTTCAGGCGCTCTCGCGTTTTTCGGCGGAGCAATACTTTTCGGAATGTCAATGAATATGTTCCTCACGCCCGCGCGAGTGGTAATGGGAGGAGCTACCGGAATTGCGACTACGGTAAATTACCTGGTGCCGGAAATCCCCATCGGTGTTATGATTATACTCATAAATGTTCCTCTTATGCTTTTGAATATGAAAACGCTGGGTTTTTCGGCAATGATAAAGACTCTTGTCGGCATTGTTATGTCCTCCGTTATGATTGACGTTCTCACCTTTTTCCCCGTTACGATTGACGACCCGCTACTTTGCTCTGTCATTGGGGGAATAACTATGGGCTACGGCTCGGGGCTGATGCTGACGCGCGGCTTTACGACGGGAGGCTCGGACCTTGCCGCTCTTATGCTGCGGCGTCATATAAAGAGGCTGACGACGGGGCGGCTCATACTGATAATAGACGTTGTGGTCGTCGTCGGTTCGGCTCTTATAACGGGCAACTATGAGGGGATTTTCTACTCCGCGCTGTCAATTTTCACGTACAGCGCCGCAATAGACTCTGTAATGGGCGGCGTTGACAAAGCCAAGATGGCGATAATCATTTCAAAAAAGCATGAGGAGATTGCAAAAAACATTTCCGATTATGTGAACCGCGGTGTGACAGTTCTTTACGGGAGAGGCTGGTATACCAAAGAGGAGAGCGAGGTCATAATGTGCGTCGTTAAAAGATATGAGGAGTTCAGAATAAAGACAGTTGTCGAAAAAACCGACCCGTCGGCGTTTATGATATTTACCGACGCGACCGAGGTTCTCGGCGCGGGCTTTAAGAATATAACGGAGGAAGCGCCCGCCGAGTCAAGAACTGGCGAGGACGGCGCAAAGAAAAAAGTAAAATTATTAAGGCGAAAAAAGGCAGACGCCGAAAACAAAGCGGGCGTCGCGGAGAGCAAAACTACCGAAAGCGGCTCGGGCAATAGCGAAAACGGTGAAAATCAGAATTGATTTAGAATTGATTTAGAATTGATTTTGAAGCGCCCACGATTTGTTGTCTGTCCGAAAAACTAAAATAAGATTAAAATAAAAAAGAAAGGCGGCGACGGTGTGATTACATTCGAAGAAATTAAGGAGAACGAGGATATAAGAACATATATAAGGAGGGCTGACGAATCCCTTATCGCTCTCGGTTATACAGAGCACAGCTTTGCCCACGTCGGCAGGGTCGCCGACGTCGCGGGGTATATACTTTCAACTCTCGGCTACAGCGAGCACGATGTGGAGCTCGCCCGTATTGCCGCCTATCTGCACGACATAGGAAATCTCGTCAACAGAATAGAGCACTCGCAGAGCGGAGCCATAATGGCGTTCAGAATCCTTGACAAGCTCGGAATGGACGCCGCCGACGTCGCCACGGTGGTGACTGCCATAGGAAACCACGACGAGGGGACTGGTGTCGCCGTAAATCCGATTTCCGCCGCTCTCATTCTTGCGGACAAATCGGACGTACGGCGCAGCAGGGTGAGAAATACCGACGAAAAGACCTTTGACATACACGACAGAGTCAACTATTCCGTAAAGAGCTCTTCGCTGAAAATAAACGAGGCGCATACTCTTATAAAGTTAAAGCTTTCCGTCGAGACGAGATACGGCTCTATTATGGACTATTTTGAAATTTTTCTTCAGAGAATGATAATGTGCCGCAAGGCGGCGGAGACGCTCGGTCTTGAATTTAAGCTGATTATAAACGAGCAGCAGCTGATGTGAGCGCCTTGCGCCGAATATTTTGCGCTCATTGCGGCCTTGCGCCGCGCGGAGAGTATTAAAAATTTAAAAATTTAAAAAATATATCCGTATAATTTTTAAAAAAGTCTTTATTTTTTTTTATAAACATGATATAATCAACTAAATATATTTGCAAACAAGAGCAAACAAAAAACGAAAGGAATTATTTATGGACGACGTCCCTTTATCTTCCCCGGACGGTGATTGGCTGTGCGGGGTGAAGCATGCCGCTTTAAGCTGCAAAGGTTACATAAGAAAAAAAGAAAAAGCTGAAATAACGGAAATAATGGGAATACGCCAAAGGCGCGTATATTCCGATAAGAAATCACTCTTTATTTACCGCTGTTAGTGCCTTTCGGTACTGTATTTAAGGTATTTAACGGTGAAAATCAGGAGGATTATTTTATCAGGATATGAGTATTTCTATTATTATAATGGTTTTGTGTATAGCGCTCTCCGCTTTTTTCTCCTCTACCGAGACCGCATACAGCTCGGCGAGCAGAATAAAGCTTATGAGTTACGTTGAAAACGGAAATCGGAGAGCGGGCGCGGTTCTCGAGCTTATCGAAAATTACGACAAGCTTTTAACTACCGTGCTTGTGGGCAACAATATTGTCAATATTCTTCTCGCGTCGCTGGCGACAGTATTCTTTGTCAACAATGTCAGCGGTAAGTACGGAACTACCGCGGCGACGGTGACGACGACTCTCGTCGTGCTTATCTTCGGCGAGATAACGCCGAAGACTCTCGCAAAAAGGACGCCCGAAAAATATGCGATGTCCGTATACCCCCTCATTAAAGGACTTATCGTCATTTTTACGCCGATAAGCTCTCTCTTCTCTCTCTGGTCGAGGTTCCTTTCAAAAATCGGAAACAGCGACGACGAGACTGCGATTACGGACGATGAGCTTTTGACATTTGTAAAAGAAGCTGAAAACGAGGGCGGACTTGACAAGCACGAGAGCGAGCTGATTCAGAACGCGATTGTCTTTGACGACCGTCAGGCGGCGGATATTCTCACTCCTCGAGTGGACGTTGTGGCGACTCCGATAGACGCCGACGAGGAAAGCGTCACCGAGCTCTTTTCGAGCACGGGATATTCAAGACTTCCCGTTTACGAGGGCTCGCTTGACAACATAGTCGGCGTAATACATCAAAAGGATTTCCACGAGGGGCTTGACGAGGGAAAGAGCATTAAGGACATAATTCAGCCGGCTGTTTTCGTCGCGCCGACAATGAAGATAAGCAATCTGCTCCGCGAGCTTCAAAACGAGCAGGCGCATATAGCGATAGTCGTCGACGAGTATGGCGGGACTGCGGGAATCGTCACAATGGAGGATATCCTTGAAGAGCTTGTCGGCGAGATATGGGACGAACACGACGAGGTCGAGGAGGATATAAAGGAGCTCTCCGAGAACGTATACCTTGTAAAGGGAACTCTTCTTCTTGAGGAAATGTTTGACTTTTTCGATATAAAGAGCGCGGAATCCGAGGCGGATACGGTGAGCGGCTGGATAATGGAGCAGCTCGGATACATTCCCACCGAGGGTGAAAGCTTTGAGTATGAAAACCTCAAGATAGAGATTTCGGGAGTTGTCGCGCGCAGAATAACGGAAGTGAAAATAGAGAAAACGCCCGTTGACGAAAGCGACGAATAAGGCAGGTAAGAGGGGCGGGAGGCGCTTTTTACCTCAAAGAGTCAAAACACAGCATAATAAAAAGCATGACGGACATATTGCCTGTCATGCTTTTTTAAGTTTGCTCAGTATATTGGAATTTTTCGGAATATTTCGGAATTTTTCGGAATATTTCGGGATCGTTTTTACAAGGGCTATTTTATGAATTTTTGATATGTGCGGTGAGAATTTTAAAAATTCAGCGCGGAGTATATCCAGTCTCCCCATACCTTGTAATACTTTCCCGCGGGGTGGTAGTCGTCGTCACCGTATGTGTAAGCGTCGGAGAGGTTGCCGCTCTCATCGTCAAAGAGCGGATTCGGGTCTATAAAGAACACTTTTTTGTTATCGGCAAATTCGGAGATTTTACTGTTGAGCGCATCTATGTTTGAATTTGTAAAGTACGCGTGAGTCGAGGATATTTCAGCTGTTACGTGAAGATTTGCCTGAACGATTATATACGCGTCGGGCTGCGCCTCTCTCAGCATGTCGACGAGCTCTTTGTATTTTTCGACAGTTTTGTTCATGTCGGGATATCCGAGCTCGTTTATGCCGAGCATAACGAAAATCTTCTTGAAGCTCCTTTGGGATAAAAGCCCGTCGAGGTTTGTATCGCCGACGCCCGAAATGTTAAGATTTGTCTTTCTCACATTGTAAACGCTCATTCCCGAGCTTGCGAAAAACACGGCCTTTATATCGCTGTAGTCCCTTAGCCCGACAGTTCTCGAATCTCCGATAAACAGCGAATCGCTGTAGTATCCGTCAGGCGCGGGATTTGATTGAACCTCCGTGTGAAGCGGAGGCTCAATTGTGATATCGGGTTCGGTTGTCACTCTCGGAATTGTCTCGGACTCGCTCTCGGAGGCGGATTCGCTGCCGTCGTTATCCTTGTCTGAGGTGTCCGAGGCGGAGCCGTTTGCGTCGTCAGAGTCCTCTCTGTCGCTTTGACTTACGGAGACGTCCGCCGTATTTGCGGAGTCGGTATTTTCGCCGACGGCGTCGTTTGCAGAGTGTTTTATGCAAAGACCGATAATGACCGAAAGAATTATTATTGCCGCCGCGACGCAAATAACGATAACTGTTTTCTTTTTCATCGAGCGTACCCCTTTCCGCGGTGCCGCGCACCGATTTTATTTTTTTGATTTTTAAATCCTGTAAATTATTTTGATTTTTTTATTTGACTTTATTTGACTTTATTCGACATTTGTTTTTATATTATTCACATTATCTCACTTTATTCATTGTACCATAAATTTTTTTATTTTCAAGTATCGGCGCAAATTTTTTACAAAAAACTAAAATTGTTTTGTTAAGATATGCACTTGTAAAAAATAAAGCGCGAATAAAGAGCCGCTGCAAGAGTAGAAGAGATTAAAAAGGCCTGCCGCGCGGAGCGGGGCAGACCTTTTTTTGGGGACTTAGCCGATTGTATCGGCGTTAAGTCGAGGCGGCGCGGTTCGGCTCACCTCGCCTTAAAAAATTTTAAGCGTTTTTATAAAATTAGAAAAAATACGGAAATACCGTGGCGCCGAGCCTTTTACAGCACGGTGTACCCCTCGCTCGTCACGGCGTCTCTCAGCACGTTGTCGCCTATCTTCTTTTCGAGGGTGACGACGGCGGTGCCGTTTTCATGGTTTACGACAGCCTCTTTCACTCCGTCGAGTCCCTCGAGGGCGTTTTTGACTCTGCCCTCACAGTGTGCGCACATCATTCCGTCTATCCGCATCACCTTAATCATTTCGTTTTCCTCCGCGTTTGTCTTTGTTATTTTCTCCGACATTTTCGCTGTTCCTCCTTTTGATTTGGTAGATTTTGTTAAATTATTTGATTTGCCTGTTTTGTTTTTTGATTTGCTTTTTTTAATTCCGAACAGATTTAGTCTGAGCGCGTTTGTCACGACGCAGAAGCTTGAAAGGCTCATCGCGGCGGCGGCAAACATCGGGTCGAGCGAGATGCCGAGAGGAGCTAAAACTCCCGCCGCTATCGGTATCCCCACAGTGTTGTAGAAGAACGCCCAAAAGAGATTTTCGCGAATGTTTTTCAGCGTGCGTCGGCTGAGCTTTATTGCCTCGGCGACGTCTCTTGCGCTGCTTTTCATCAGAACCACGTCCGCGGCGTCGATTGCGACGTCTGTCCCCGCTCCGATTGCGATGCCGACGTCGGCGCTTGTAAGGGCGGGCGCGTCGTTTATTCCGTCGCCCACCATTGCGACCTTTCCGCCTTCTTTAAGACGCCGCACCGCGCCTTCCTTTTCGTCGGGAAGAACTCCCGCGATTATCTCTTTTATGCCGATTTTTTCACCGACGGCCCTCGCCGTTCTCTCGTTGTCACCGGTGAGCATGACGACATTCACTCCCATTGCCGAGAGCTCGCCGACGGCGTCGGCGCTGTCCTCCTTTACCGCGTCGGCGACTGCTATAACGCCGCACACGCCGTCGGAGTTCCCGAATATAAGCGGAGTTTTTCCCTCGTCCGCAAGCCTTTCCGTGACCTCTCGCGCCGAAGAATCGGCGCGTCCGACGACGCTCTCGATATACCCGAGGTTCCCGCCGTAGAAAACGTCGCCGTCAATTTCGGCGTGAAGCCCCTTTCCGGGAATATTTTCAAAATTTCGGCTCTCATACAGGGAGACTCCGCTTTCTTCGGCTTTTTTTATGACGGCGCTCCCGAGAGGGTGTTCGCTCTTTTTTTCAAGGGACGCCGCAAGAGAAAGGAGTTTTTCACTGTCGTATTTTCCGAGGGGGATAATATCGGTGACAGTCGGCTCCCCCTTTGTGAGGGTTCCCGTTTTGTCGAAAACCGCCGTTTTTACTTTACCCGCTTCCTCAAGCGAGACTGCCGTTTTGTAAAGTATTCCCATTCTTGCGCCGACCCCGCTTGCGACCATTATAGCGACAGGCGTTGCAAGCCCGAGCGCGCAGGGACAGCTTATGACGAGAACGGATATCCCTCTTGCAAGAGAGTACCCGAGGTCGCCTCCGATAAAGAGCCAAACGACAAAGGTAAGAGCCGCCGCCGCCATGACGGCGGGTACAAAGACTGCCGAGACTCTGTCGGCGGTTTTTGCAATCGGAGCCTTACTGCCCGCGGCGTCGCTTACCATCTGTATTATCTTTGACAGAGCGGTGTCGTCTCCGACGTCGGTGGCGGCGCATGTTATATATCCGCTCTTTGACACCGTCGCGGCGCTCACCCTGTCGCCGACCTTTTTGTCCGCGGGAATACTTTCCCCGGTAAGCGCCGACTCGTCGACCGCCGCCGCGCCGTCCGTTACAATGCCGTCGGCGGGTATCTTCTCGCCGGCCCTCACCGTAAACACGTCTCCTTTTACAAGCTCCGAGGCGGGTATCACGACCTCTTTGCCGTCTCTTACCACTCTCGCGGTGTCGGGCGCGAGCTCCATAAGAGAGCGAATGGCGTTTGTGGTTTTGCCCTTTGAGTAGGACTCAAGAGTTTTTCCGAGAGTTATCAGCGTCAGTATCATTGCCGCCGACTCAAAGTAAAACTCGTCCATACAGCTCATCATCAAAGCGCTGTCGCCGAGCGCTGCCGCAGACGTCATCTTATACAGCGCCCATGTGCTGTATATAAAGGACGCTCCGGCGCCAATCGCAACGAGCGTGTCCATATTGGGCGCGCCGTGCAGCAGACCTTTTATTCCGCTGACAAAGAATTTTTGGTTTATCACCATTATTACCACCGTGAGAATAAGCTCCGTCAGACCTATCGCAAGGTGATTTTCCGAAAGCGCCGACGGGAGAGGAAAGCCCCACATCATATGCCCCATTGACACGTACATGAGCGGGAGCAGTATTGCAAGGGAGACAAGAAATCTTTTTACAAGCGCTTGAGTCTCATTGTCCCCGACGCCGCCTGAATTTTTTTCGGGCGCGTCGGCCCTCTTTTTGCTGTCTCCAATAGGAACCGCGCCGTATCCCGCCTTTTTTACCGCCTCGGTTATCTCGGATTCGGATACCTCGCCGTCGACTGTCATTGTGGCGGTGAGAAGGTTTACCTCACACCTTTCCACCCCGCGAAGGCGCGACACAGCTTTTTCGACTCTCGCGCTGCACGCGGCGCAGCTCATTCCGCTAACACGGTATTTTTTTGTAAAAGCCATAAAAAAGCATCTCCTATCTCATTATCTTTTTTACCGTTTCCGCAAGCTCGTTTACAGTTTCGTATTTCCCGTTTGAAATGTCCTCGGCGACACATGTTCTTATGTGCTCCGCGAGCAGCTCCTTGCTGAATGAGCTGAGAGCGGCAATGGCGGCGCTGACCTGAATCAGTACGTTTATACAGTACGCGTCGTCGTCGACCATTTGCCTTATCCCGCGAATTTGCCCCTCTATCCTGCTCAGCCTGTTTACAAGCTTTTTATGCTCTTCCTTGCTTCTTACTTTTTTTGTGTGACAGTAATTTTTTTCGCCCGCGCACTCACACATTCCGTCTGCATCGTTCATGTTTAGTATACCTCGTTTTTTTCGACAGTATTATTTATTTTTATATGTTTTATATCATCTTTATAAGCTTTATTCTTTATTATCTTCGTGCCGCAATCCGTTATCCGATACTATTATATACCCCCTATGGGTATTTGTCAACATGTTTTAAAAAAATCGGCGCGGGCAAGCTGTATAAATCCTGCCCGCGCCGATTGCTATTCAACGACTTTTATGATTTTAAATTTTATAAGATGTTTTGGTTTTGCCGAAAAGCGCGCGTATTGCGGCAGCTTTTTATGAATTTGCGGTATAACCGCCGTACATTTTTTGCAGATTCGGCATATCGGTCAAATCTGTAAGAAGAGATTTAACGCTCTGCTGCTTCAAAACCTTATCGAACGAGGTTTCATCTCCGCTTATAGTATAGTTCACGTCAAATTTCCCGCGCAGGATTTTGCCCGCGTATTTCTCAAGCACTTCCGTGAGGTCGTCTCTTATCAGCAGCTCGGCAAAGGCTTCATTGCATGAATAGTCGGGCTCATAAGGCTCCTCGGGAACAGACGACAGATAAGCCTCTCTCATCAGCTCCTGATTCATGAAGAAGGATTGCAGAAAATATTCGAGCAGTTCGGATGTCGAAGAAGATAATACCTCGTCGGATGCACCGTACAACCGCTCGGCATATTCTTCGTTTAAATAGGTGGTATACATACCCGTAGATGGGTCGAAATCCACACGGGAGGGGTGTGTATTTGAAGATAAGCTGTTTTCCGCGTTGTTATCATTGTTCTCTGTAGACTGAGTTTTGGAACACGCGGCTGCGGATAAAGAGAAACATATCAGAGAAATAAGCATTACAACGGACAGTAATTTTTTAATCATGATTTTCCTCCTTAATAGCTTTTAATAATTTATTAAATATAATTCGAACCGCTTACAAGAATAATATATCATCTTCTTTGGTAAATGTCAACAGTAAATCGGATTGAAAACTTTTTATGAATTCGGGATATAACTGTCATACATTTTTTGAAGATTCGGCATATCGGTCAAATCGGTAAGAAGAGATTTAACACTCGGCTGCTTCAAAACCTTATCGAACGAGGTTTCATCTCCGCTTATAGTATAGTTCACGTCAAATTTCCCGCGCAGGATTTTTCCCGCATATTCCTCAAGTACCTTTGGTAAATCATCTCTTGTAATCAGCTCAGCAAAGGCTTCATGGCAAGTGAAGTCCGGTTCATGCGGCGTTGTAGGAGGTGAAGATAAAAATCCCTCATACGCAAGTTCCATCCACATGTAATTGCTTTGCAGGAAAAATTCGAGGAGCTCCGACGTCGAACCGGATAAGACTTCGTCCGGTGCGCCATACTTCCATTCCCAAAGCTCCGCTTCGTCTGCTGCATATTCGTCGTTTTCGTCCGAGGGCTTTGTATTAGAACACGCGACTGCGGATAAAGAGAAACATGTCAGAAAAATAAGCATTGTAATTGACAGTAATTTTTTAATCATTGCTTTCTCCTTTTCCTCGCTTTAATGAATTTAATGAATTTAATGAATTGAAATTGTTACAACTAAAGTATATAATCTTTTCGGCAGATGTCAACAGAAAAGCAAATCGGAATAGTTTAAAAAAATCGGCGCAGACAAGTATATTAAGCAATTGTCTGTGCCGATTGTTTATTCAGCTCTGTTTTACAATTTTATAAGCCGTTTTGGTATGCAAAAAGGCGGAAGCGCGAGATGGCTTTTATGAATTGGCGGCGTAATCGCTGTACATAAATTGAAGATTCGGCAGCCCGTTCAAATCGGATAAAAGTGACTTTATGCTTTTTTGAGCCAGCAGCTTGTCGAATGCGGATTCGTTCCCGTCCAAGTTGTATTCCACTTCATATTCCCCGCGCAGTATTTTGCCCGCGTATTTCTCAAGCACTTCTGTGAGGTCGTCTCTTGTCAACAGCTCGGCAAAGGCTTCGTTGCATGAATAGTCGGACTCATACGGCTCCTCGGGTATGGAAGACCATGAGATGCTCGCATAAAGCTCTTGCCCCATGAAGTCGGATTGCAGAAAATATTCGAGCAGTTCCGATGTCGAAGAAGATAATACTTCCTCGGGCGCGCCGTACTCCACGCGGGAGGGGTGTGTATTTGAAGATAAGCTGTTTTCCGCGTTGTTATCATTGTTCTCTGTAGACTGAGTTTTGGAACACGCGGCTGCGGATAAAGAGAAACATATCAGAGAAATAAGCATTACAACGGACAGTAATTTTTTAATCATGATTTTCCTCCTTAATAGCTTTTAATAACTTATTAAATATAATTCGAACCGCTTACAAGAATAATATATCATCTTTTTTGGTAAATGTCAACAAGGTAAACCAAATCGGCACAGGCAATCTGTATGAATTTTGCCCGTGCCGATTGTTATACTGTTATATTCCGTTGTAATTTACACCACCCCGTCCTTTTCGGCGTACAAATCGTAAAGGGTGACGCCGTCGAGATAATCGTTTATTATCCCGTCAAGCTTTATCCACATGGGGAGCGTTTTGCATGTGGCGGAGCGCGCGCAGAGCGATTTACCGTTTTCGTCTATACACGAAACGGGCGCGAGGGTGTTCTCGGTAATGCGCAGCACCTCTCCGACGGAGTATTCCTCGGGCGCCTTTGAGAGCTTATACCCTCCGCCTTTTCCGTGCAGACCGTCGACAAGGGAATTTTTTGAAAGGACGGACATTATCCCCTCAAGGTATTTAAGGGATATCTCCTGCCTTGCCGCGATGTCTTTAAGCGGAATATATCCGCCGTTTTCGTTTTCCGCAAGGTCGATAAGCACTCTGAGCGCATATCTGCCCTTGGTCGATACCATCAACTGTTTTCACCTCGCTTAGCGTTTCGAGTCTTTTAATTTTTCTTATCTTTAATTTTTTATTTTATTGCGATTATGAATGGGAGTGCGAGTATTTTTTGAAGGTATCCTCGTCGTACTCTATGCCGTTTTTGTCGTAGTAATCCTTGATAGCCGCCATAATCGCCTCCTCGGCGAGAACGGAGCAGTGCAGTTTATGCGCGGGCAGTCCGTCAAGCGCCTCGGCGACAGCCTTGTTTGTAAGCTGCATTGCCTCGGACAGCGGCTTTCCCTTTATAAGCTCGGTCGCCATCGAGCTTGACGCTATGGCGCTGCCGCAGCCGAAGGTCTCGAATTTTACGTCGGTTATTATACCGTCGTCGATTTTGAGATAGATTTTCATAATATCTCCGCACGCGGCGTTGCCTACCTCGCCGACTCCGTCCGCGTCCTCGATTACTCCGACGTTCCTCGGATTTCTGAAATGCTCCATTACCGTATCGCTGTAGAGTGCCATATACAAGTCCTTTCTTTTATTTTATATTTTATATTCCGTGTTTATCTTTTTATTATTTCAGCATAAATTCCTTTTCCCCGCTTTCAAGGTCCCGCCACACGGGGCTCATGCTTCTCAGCCTTTCGACGACCTCCGACGTACACTTTATTATATAATCGACCTCGGCCTCGGTGTTAAGGTGGCTCAGCGACAGCCTGAGAGAGCCGTGGGCGACCTCGTGCGGGCGTCCTATAGCGAGCAGGACGTGGCTCGGGTCAAGAGACGCCGAGGCGCACGCCGACCCCGACGAGGCGGCGATTCCCCTGTCGTCAAGAAGAATCAGAAGGCTCTCCCCCTCGATTCCCTCAAAGCTGAAATTGACGTTTCCGGGAAGTCTTTTGACGGCGCTCCCGTTCAGCGCGGAGTGGGGGATTTTTGAGAGCCCCTCGATTAGTCTGTCTCTGAGGCGGGAGGTCTTTTCGTTATTTTCTTTCATGTTTTTTACGGATTCCTCAAGAGCCGCAGTCATACCGATTACAGCGGGAAGGTTTTCCGTACCCGCGCGCTGTCCTCTCTCCTGCGCGCCGCCGTATATAATGCTTGTGAGCGGCACGCCGCGTTTTGCGTACAACACTCCGACGCCGCGCGGGCCCTCAAATTTGTGCGCGGAGAGCGACAGCATGTCTATGTTTTCTTTATTTACGTCAATTTCGACGTGGCCGACCGCCTGAACGGCGTCAGTATGGAATGTTATGCCCTTATTTCGGCATATCCTTCCGATATCCGATATCGGCTGGACGGTGCCTATTTCGTTGTTTGCGTACATTACGGATACAAGGCACGTGTCGGGACGTATCGCATTTTCGATTTTTTCGGCGTCGACAACTCCGTCTTTTCCGACGTCGACAAGAGTGACCTCAAAGCCTTCCTTTTCAAGCGCCTTCAGCGTATGGAGAACCGAGTGGTGTTCGAAGGATGTCGACACGATGTGGCGGCGTCCCTTTTTCTCACCCGCTCTTGCGCCGGAGACGAGCGCCTGATTGTTTGCCTCGCTGCCGCCGGAGGTGAATATAATTTCCCGCGCCTCGCATCCGAGTATTTTTGCCGTTCTTTCTCTCGCTTCCGAAAGCTTCTCGGCGGCCCTCAGTCCCGGCGTGTGCAGACTGGACGGGTTTGCCCAGATTTCGGTATAATATGGGAGCATCGCGTCAAGTGCCGCGGCGCTTAATTTTGTTGTCGCGGCGTTGTCAGCATATACAAGCATAGCTTTCTCCTTTTTTCGGTTATTATTGCCTTCGCGGAATTTTTATAATAATTCCGCGAAGGCAGCCGCATCTGTCGGAGGAACAACATAATGCCGACATAATAAATCATGTCCGCTCCGACAAATGATATTCGTCACGCGTCAGGTATTATTTGTCATTCGTATTTTTCCAGTCAGACAAGCGAAAGACCATGCTCAAGGTCGGATATGATGTCGTCTATATGCTCGGTGCCTATCGAAAGGCGGACTGTGTTAGGCTTTATTCCGCTTGCAAGCAGCTCCTCGTCGCTCATCTGGGAGTGAGTGGTCGAGGCGGGGTGGATTACGAGAGACTTTACGTCCGCGACATTGGCGAGCAGCGAGAACAGTTCGAGGCTCTCCGTGAACTTTCTCGCGTCGGCGCTGCCGCCTTTTATATCAAATGTAAATATTGAGGCGCCCCCGTTCGGGAAATATCTGTCGTAGAGCTCCTTTCTGTGTCCCGTTTCAAGAGAGGGGTGATTGACCCTTTCGACCTTCGGGTGGTTTTTCAGAAAATCCACGACCAAAAGCGCATTTTCAACATGTCTTTCGACTCTCAGCGAGAGAGTTTCGAGCCCCTGCAAAAGGAGAAATGAGTTGAACGGGGAAATTGCGGCGCCCTGGTCGCGCATCAGTGTGGTGCGCAGCTTCATTATATAAGCGATGTTTTTGCACGCCTCGGTGAAAACGACCCCGTGGTAGGAGGGATTCGGCTTTGAAAGGCCGGGGAATTTATCGTTTTGCGCCCAGTCGAATTTTCCGCCGTCGACGACGACCCCTCCCATTACGGTGCCGTGTCCGCCGATGAACTTTGTCGCCGAGTGGACGACGATATCCGCGCCGTGCTCGATTGGTCTGAGCAGATAGGGAGTTGCGAAAGTGTTGTCGACTATAAGGGGAATACCGTGCCTGTGCGCGACGTCTGATATCGCCTCGATATCTATAACGTCGGAGTTGGGATTGCCGAGCGTCTCCGCGTAGAGGAGCTTTGTCCTCGGAGTTATCGCCGCCTCGAAGTTTGCGGGGTCGGACGGGTCGACAAATGAGGTCGAGATGCCCTGCTCCTTCAAAGTGTTTGCAAAAAGGTTATAAGTTCCGCCGTACAGGTTGACGGAGGAGACTATGTGGTCGCCCGCGATTGCTATATTCTGAACGGCGTATGAGATGGCGGCGGAGCCCGACGCCGTGGCGAGAGCCGCGGCGCCGCTCTCAAGCGCGGCTATTCTTTTTTCAAATACGTCTGACGTCGGGTTCATGAGGCGTGTATATATGTTTCCGCTTTCGCTCAGCGCGAAGCGCGCGGCGGCCTGCGCCGAATCCTTAAAAACGTAAGAGGTCGTCGCGTATATCGGCACCGCGCGCGCGTCCGTCGCGGGGTCGGGCGTTTCCTGTCCTACGTGGAGCTGAAGAGTTTCGAATTTGTATTTTCTTTCCGACATTTTTTGTCCTCCGTCTTGTATGTTTATAATTTATTTTACGTTTTAGTTATAATTTTAATCCGTCGACTGTATAATACCACGTATTACCTACCATGTCAATAGGTAAATAAGAATTTTTCGCCGAGATTTGTTTTTGCGTATATTTTTCCTTGTTTGTGAAATAATATCGGCAAAGGAAATAAAAAATAAAAACGAAAAAGGAGCGTAAATAAAATTGAAAGAGACAGAAAAGGAAAAATACAAAAAATATGCCGAGGGGCATGCGCCGAAGTCCCCGACTGTGAAGAACTGCGCGGTGGCTTTTATTACGGGAGGCGCCATATGCGTTGTCGGTCAGGCGCTGACGGAGCTTTATTCAAAGCTTGAGATGTCAAAGGAGGACACGGGAACCCTTGTATCGGTCACTCTCATTTTCATAACCGCGCTTTTGACCGGTATCGGCGTGTTTGACAATATAGCGCGCCACGCCGGAGCGGGAACTCTCGTTCCGATAACAGGATTTGCGAACGCCGTCGCCTCTCCCGCAGTCGACACTAAAACGGAGGGATACGTTCTCGGGGTCGGCTCCAAAATTTTTATTATAGCGGGGCCGGTCATACTTTACAGCACTGCCGCAGGCGCTCTTTACGGCGTTATTTACGCTCTGTACAGGCTGATTTTTATTTGACGGAGGTTTTTTATGGGAGATATAATTAAAACGGACTCGGCTTATATAACCGCGTCGTCCTCGGTCGTCGGAAGTCTTGAAAAGGCGGGGCCGCTCGGAGAGTATTTTGACATATGGGACGAAAAGGACGACACGTTCGGAAAGGATTCGTGGGAGAAGTCGGAGAGCGAGATGCAGCGTCTCGCGCTGAAATGCTCAATGGAAAAGGCTGTCCTTTCAGAGGGCGAGCTTGACGTCATATTTGCGGGGGACCTTATAAATCAGTGCATAAGCTCGGGTTACGGCCTTGTGGATTTCGATGTTCCGTTTCTCGGAATATACGGCGCGTGCTCCACGTGCGCCGAGGGGCTTCTTTTGTCGTCCGTTTTTTCGTCGTATACGAAAAAGAGGTGCGCCGCCGTCACCTCGTCCCACAACTGCTCAGCCGAGAGGCAGTTCCGTTTTCCCGTCGAGTACGGCTCTCAGCGAACTCCGACCTCGCAATGGACTGTGACAGGAGCGGCGTCGTTTATAGTTTCGCCGAAAAACGACAGGGGAGAAAGGGTAAAAATCGTTGACGTCATGGCGGGGAAGAGTATCGACGCGGGAATTACCGACGTAAACAACATGGGCGCGGCAATGGCGCCCGCGGCGGCGGACACCATTCAGAGATATCTTACGGAGAGTAAGAGGGACGCCGAGAGCTTTGACTGCATCGTCACAGGCGACCTCGGGCTTGAGGGCTCGTCGATTCTGCTTGAGATTATGAAAAAAAAGGGCTTTGACATATCGTCAAAGCACCGGGACTGCGGCGTTGAAATTTATGACATTGAAAAGCAGGACATGCATGCGGGAGGCTCCGGCTGCGGGTGCAGCGGGGTAACCGTGGCGTCATATTTCACGGATAAGCTGAAAAAGGGGGAGATGTCGGATATTCTCTTTGTCGGAACGGGGGCTCTTATGAACGCGATGAGCCTCCAACAGGGGAACTCCATACCGGGTATCGGTCATCTCGTCCACATGGTGAGAGAGTAAGGATAGGGTAAGGTAAGGAAAGTAAAGGGAAGTAAAGGGAAGAGAAGGGAAGGAATGGAAAATATGATTAAATATCTATGGGCTTTTCTGGTCGGCGGCGCGTTTTGTATACCTGCGCAGATACTGATAGACAAAACAAAGCTCACGCCGGCAAGAATCCTTGTCGGATACGTTGTCGCAGGGGTTTTCCTCGGCGCGGTCGGGCTTTATGAGCCTATCGTCAATTTTGCGGGAGCCGGCGCGACAACTCCGCTCACGGGCTTCGGATATCTTGTGTCACGCGGGATAAGGGAGGCTGTGGACGAAAAGGGGCTGCTCGGAGCGCTGACCGGCGCGCTCAGCGCCGCGTCGGGCGGAATATCCGCCGCCCTTATATTCGGGCTTCTTGCCGCTCTTTTTTTCAGAGCAAAAAAGAAAAGATAGTCGGAGAGCCCGTCGCCGTACAACTACAGTACAATTACCTCAAAATTACCGCAAAATTACCGTAAAATTACCGTAAAATTCGAAAAAAATACGCAAAATACGCCGCGGCAGACCTGTCGCGGCGTATTTCGGATATTTAAAATTAAAGCGCGGATAAAGATATTAAAGCCCGACGTCAGTTCGCTTTTCTTTTTTTTGCGTCCTCTTTAAGACGAAGCTCCGTATTGAGTATTCTTTTGCGCAGTCTGAGGTAATGCGGAGTGACCTCCATCAGCTCGTCGTCCGCTATGAATTCTATCGCCTGCTCAAGGCTGAACACCTTGTGCGGGACAAGTCTCAGCGCCTCGTCCGCCCCCGACGAGCGTATCGACGTCAGGTGCTTCTTTTTACATACGTTGAGCGCGATATCTCCTATCTTCGGGTTCTCGCCGACTATCATTCCCTCGTAGACCTCTGTCTGGACTCCTATGAACATCGTTCCTCTGTCCTGAGAATTGTAAAGTCCGTATGACGTCGACTCTCCCGCCTCGGAGGCGACAAGGGAGCCTGTATATCTCAGGGTGATATCCCCCTTGAACGGAGCGTAGCCGTCGAATATCGAGTTTATGATACCCTCGCCGCGCGTGTCGGTCAAAAATTCGCTTCTGTAACCGAACAGGCATCTTGCGGGAATGGAATATTCTATTTTCATACGCGCGCCGCTCGGCGACATTTCGAGAAGCTCGCCCTTTCTTGCGGAAAGCTTTTGGATAACCGAGCCCGAATATTCCTCGGGGACGTCGATTGATACCTTTTCCATCGGCTCGCATTTCACGCCGTCGATTGTCTTGTAAAGAACGTGCGGCGTCGAACAGCATAGCTCATAGCCTTCGCGGCGCATCGTTTCAATCAGTATCGAAAGGTGCATTTCTCCGCGCCCTGCGACCTTGAAGGAATCAGTCGTCTCGCCGTCGGAAACTCTGAGCGAGACGTCGCGAAGCGTTTCCTTGTACAGCCTTTCGCGTATCTGCCGCGAGGTGACAAATTTTCCGTCGCGTCCCGCAAGCGGGGAGTCGTTGACGGAGAAGGTCATCTCCATTGTCGGCTCGCTGACCTTGACAAATTCGAGCGACTCGGGGCAGTCGGGCGCCGTTATCGTGTCCCCTATCGTTATGTCGGCGGCTCCAGAAAAGCACACGATGTCGCCGACAGTCGCCGATTCGACGCTTTTTCTTCCGAGTCCGTCGAACTGGTAAAGGGAGACTATCTTTGTCCTTTTTATAACGTCGGGCTCGTGGTAATTTACGATTGCCGCCTCGGCGCCGACCCTTATTGTCCCTCTCTCGATTCTTCCTATTCCTATCCTGCCGACGTAGTCGTTATAGTCTATGGACGATACAAGAAGCTGGAGCGGCTCGTCTGGATCCCCCTCGGGGCAGGGTATATACTCAAGAATAGTGTCGAAAAGCGGTTTTAAGTCGGTGCCCTCGGAGTCGGGAGATATTGACGCGGTACCCGCTCTTCCCGAGCAGAAGAGCATCGGGGAGTCGAGCTGCTCGTCTGTCGCGTCAAGCTCTATCAAAAGCTCGAGAACCTCGTCTATGACCTCGCTAATTCTCGCGTCGGGTCTGTCTATCTTGTTTACGACGACAATTACTCTGTGACCGAGCTCCATTGCCCGTCCGAGAACGAAGCGGGTCTGAGGCATCGGCCCCTCGGCGGCGTCGACGAGAAGTATGACGCCGTTTACCATTTTGAGAATACGCTCGACCTCTCCGCCGAAATCGGCGTGTCCCGGGGTATCAACAATATTTATCTTCACTCCGTTGTATTCGACGGAGGTGTTCTTCGCAAGGATTGTTATGCCTCGCTCGCGCTCGAGCTCTCCCGAGTCCATGACTCTCTCTGTCACCGTCTGATTTTCGTGGTACTCGCCGCACTGCTTCAGCATTTCGTCGACAAGTGTCGTCTTGCCGTGGTCGACGTGCGCGATTATAGCGACGTTTCTGAGGTCTTTTCTTACTGTTTTTGCCATTTTTTGTGTTTTGCGCCTCTCTTTTTAATATTACACCCTATTTCAATCGCCTAAGTATATCACAAAGTTTTAAAAAAATAAAGAGATTTAAAAAAAATATGGCGCCAAATACGGAATTTCGGCGTTCCGACGGGAATTTTCATCAAAGGACAGCCGCCGTTCACGGATTATACGATTTCGGAGCTTAAGGTGAGGAGAGTCGAACCGCATCGGTTTTCGCCGACGTCTTCGCGCTTATGCGGCGTCAAAGCCCTTGACAA
>CANRNZ010000010.1 GCA_947632135.1 uncultured Clostridia bacterium | reverse complement strand
TCCCACAAGCCTGTCAAGGAGACGGCGCGCCTGTTGGGCGTTTACAAGGTCCATGTCGATGTCGCGCGGGTGCTTTATCGCTTCCTTTACGACGTTTTTTGTCACCTCGTTGAAGGTTATTCTCTTTATTTTTTCCTTCGGTATGTCAAGAGCCGTAACAAGGTGCCATGAGATTGCCTCGCCCTCTCTGTCGGGGTCGGGCGCAAGGTATACCCTGTCCGCCTTCTTTACTTCTTTTTTAAGCTCTTTTATGAGGTCGCCCTTGCCGCGGATGTTGATATAGTGAGGCGCGAAATTGTCCTCTATGTCGATTCCGAGCGACGACTTCGGCAAATCTCTCACATGACCGACCGAGGCTACGACCTTGTAGCTTGAGCCGAGATAATTTTTAATCGTCGTCGCCTTATACGGCGACTCAAGTATAACTAAATTCATCGATTTTTCCTTTCGGTTTTCCCTATCAGTCCAAAACTTCAGAGTCGTCATTCTCAAACTGCGCGCCGTCGGCGCTTGTTCGCATGAAATATCCTCCCGCGCCCGCTTCGACAGCTCCGCTGATTTCAAGCACGGTGAGCGCCGACATAATATCCTGTATCTTGTATCCGTCGACCTTTATTTCCTCGGGAAGCACGGGGGTGTCGGCGGGCATTGCGCCGTACACCGCCTTTTCCTTTTCGCCGAGCAGCTCGAAATCTATCCTTGCAGGCTCGGAAAAAGCCTTCTCGAACATATTTGCGCCTCCCGAATTTTTCCCGCCGCGCTTTTTCTGATTGTCGCGTGAGGTCTCCTGCTTTTTGTAAAGCTTCGGTATCTCGGCGGGTGAGTCCGTTTGCGGGGGTGCGGACGCGGCGGAGCTTTTTGACGGTAAGCCCGACTCGCCGTAAAGCTCTGCGCCCGAGCGCAGAGCGCCGACCTTGGCGCGCCGTCTTTCGTCTGTCCTCGAATATATATTATGCCTGTCAAACTCGGTTTTAACACCGTATTTTCGCGCGACCTCGTCGGCGCTTGATTCCCCGACGTCAACAAACTCCGCGCGGTGAGAGGCGCCGACGTCGATGCTGTGCGGATATATGTACTCGTACCTGCCGAGAATATCCTCCGCCCTCGTCACGGCGAACGCGCCCTCTTTTATAAGCTGATTCGTTCCCTCGGCGCCGAAAGAGTCGACGCTTCCCGGAACCGCAAACAAATCCTTCCCCTGATAGACGGCGCACCTTGCGGTGATAAGAGCGCCGCTGTCGATGTCCGCCTCTATGACGACAGTACCCTGAGCGAGAGCGCTTATTATCCTGTTTCTCTGCGGAAACGACCTTCGCGTCGGAGACGTTCCCGGAGCGTACTCGCTGACTATCGCCCCGTTTTTTATAACGCTTTTGAAAAGCGACGCGTGCTCCTTCGGATAAACGATATCTACCCCGCAGCCGAGAACCCCGACCGAGACGCCGCCCGCGTCGACGGCGGACGCCATTACCATTCCGTCAACTCCGAGGGCAAGTCCGCTTACCACAACGGCGCCGCCCTTTGCGAGACCGCGTCCGAGCGCCCACGAGCGCCTTTTTCCGTATTCCGTCATCTTTCTCGTTCCGACGGCGGCAATGGCGCACTCCCTTTCAAAATCGGGAAGCCTGCCGATAACGTACAAAACGAGAGGGCAGTCGCGCAGTGACAGAAGATTTGCGGGATACTCCCTTGACTCGGGAGTATACACATGAACGCCGTTTGAATCGCACCACCTCAGAATATCCTCGGGCTCCGAAAGGTCGTGACGCATTATTTCGGCATAAACGCCGTCCGTTTTCTTCATCGTCCCGCTCTCGCAGAGAGCTTTTTCGTCCGCGTCGAATATATTCTTTGCGGTGCCGAAGCAGCGCAGCATTTTCACGGCGCGCCTGCTCGCCGCGCCGCAGATTAGCGATAGCCAAATCCAATACAGTCTTTTATCTTTTGAATATTTTACCGGTTTTTGCGCCATTCCCCGATGCCTCGCTTCTTATAGTATTCCCACATTATGACGGACGCCGCGACTCCCGCGTTCAGAGATTCGCTTCCCTCCTCCATCGGGATTCGGACAAGGTCGGTGCAAACGTCGAGCACCTCTCGCGACAAGCCGTGCCCCTCGTTTCCTATAACGCAAACGTCAGTGCTTTCCGTCTCAAAGCTTCCGAGCGAAAGAGAGCTTTCACAAAGAGCCGCGCCTATAATACGTCTGCCGCACTCTCCGAGCTCCGAGAGATACCGACTTAAATTTTCGCACTCCGTTATTCTCATTCGAAACAGCGCACCCATTGACGCGCGGACAGTCTTTGTATTGTATACGTCGGCGCAGTCGCCGATTATCACCCCGTCAAACCCGAAAGCGGCGGCGCACCGTATAATCGTCCCGAGGTTGCCGGGGTCGCGTATCCCGTCAAGCGCGATGAGCCGACTATCCCGAAGGCTCTCGGCGCAGCACTTGTCGGAGATCATATGAAAATCGGGAAAGGAGCAGACCGCGATTATCCCCTGCGGGGAGGACTCGCTCGACACCTTTGAAAAGGCGTGGCAAGAGAGTATGATTACCTCTGCGCCGCCGCTCTCGCAAAGCGAAAAAACGTCGCCCCTCTCAAAATACTTTTCCTCGTCTGCAAGAAGATATTTTACGCCCCCCGCCGAAAGCGCCTCCGACGCGAGCTTTACGCCCTCCGCCAAAAACAGTCTCTCCTCGGCGCGGTATTTAGATGCGGCAAGCTTTGAAAAAAATTTGACACGTGGGTTGTCCCTCGAACGTATGTATTCGTGACCACTGTCCATCTGAATACCCCCTCGCGCCTTAATTTTTGAAATGCTTTTTTAATGTTTTAAATTGTTTCGGTACTCTTTTCGTATTTAATCGGAATATTTTTCGGTGTCGGTTATGTACCCTTAAAGTACCGTTAAAATGTCTCTATAATATTTTCGTAATATCACAAAAACCCGGTAATACCGGGTTTTCAAGCTCTGATTTAAAGGGCTGCCTTTGCCTTTTCGACAAGAGCGGCGAACCCTTCCTTGTCGTAAACGGCAATCTCGGAGAGCATTTTTCTGTTAAGATTTACGCCCGCCTTTTTGAGCCCGTTCATAAATCTTGAATAATTCATACCGTTGGCCTTAGCCTCCGCGGAAATTCTCGTAATCCAAAGAGAGCGGAAATCTCTCTTCTTCTGCTTACGTCCGATATAAGCATAGTTGCCGCTTTTCATGACGGCTTGCTTTGCCATCTTGAAGTGCTTGCTCTTTGAGCCCCAATAGCCCTTTGCGGCTTTTAAAACTTTATTTCTTCTCTTGCGAGTCATCATCGCGCCTTTTACTCTTGCCATGATATATGTCCTTTCTTTCTGTTAAACTCTTAAAAACTCTTAAAAACTCTTAAAAACTCTTAAAAACTCTAAAAAATCTTGAACTCTTAAAACTCTTTTTAAACTCTGAAATCCCGCGGGATTTGCTTTATGACGCCGCTATCCTAAAATTCTCGATTTTTCGATTTTTCGATTTTTCGATTTTTCGATTTTCTTTTTTGAATTTCGAAAAACGGCGCGCGGCATACTTTTTGTAAAAGCTTATTTGCAGATGAGCTTCTTTACGTTTGCCGTCATCGCGGGGCTGAGAATCTGAGCGCTTCTGAGCTTTCTCTTTCTCTTCTGAGTTTTCTGACCGAGATTGTGACGGTGGTCTGAATGAAACGCCTTTACCTTACCTGTACCGGTTACAGAGAATCTTTTTGCCGATGCTCTATGTGTCTTGATTTTTCCCATTTTTCTTATCCTTTCGGTTTCCTTTCGGTTGAGTAGATTAGATTTACGACAAATTGACAATTTTATATTTTGTAATAAATATCGTGCATTGCCGAAATATTGACTTTTTTGTTTATCGCGCGGTTATTTTTATTTTTTCAAAGGAGCGAGATTCAGCGATATCTGCCTTCCCTCAAGAACCGGCTTCTTGTCCACCGAGCCGTACTCCGAGCATGACTCGATGAATCTTTCGATTACCTCGTGACCGCGATCCTGATGCGCCATCTCGCGTCCCTTGAATCTGAGGTTGACTCTCACCTTGTTGCCCTCCTCGAGGAACTTAATGGCGCGGTTGACCTTTGTGTTGAAGTCGTGAGTCTCAATACGACATGACAGCTGAACTTCCTTTATCTCGACAGTCTGCTGCTTTTTTCTGTTTTCCTTCTCTTTTTTGTCGCGCTCATAGCAGTACTTGCCGTAGTCCATCACACGGCAAACGGGCGGCTGAGCCTGCGGCGCGATAAGCGCGATGTCGAGCCCCTTGTCGTAAGCGTAGCTTTTTGCGGCGTCCAGCTCCATTATTCCCATCGGCTCGTTGTTTTCATTGAAAACTCTGACTTCCTTTGCTCTTATATCATCGTTGATGAGCAGTTCTTTAGTGCTGATAACAGGCACCTCCAAAAATAAAATAAAAAATGCGAAACAAAGATTTCGCACAATAAACCCCGCGCTCGCGGAAAATTTATTGACCCGCGCGGCGTCTCCGCGCAAAGGTGGGGGCACGCCCCGCTTCTTTGTCCCGTGTAGTATACCACGTCTTTTACCCTATGTCAAGTACTTTTTACAACTTTTTCAAATCCGTTTCGAATCCGTTTTAAATACGACGGAGAAAAGCTTAAGGTGGGTAAAAGCAAGCCTTGATTTTCGCTTATACTTTACCCGACTTTACGGTTGACTTTTTGTATTTGCATGGTGTATAATCTATCGGGAATTCAAGGATTTCAAATTTTCGGGTTTAATCGGTTTTGATTTTTCCTTTCGATTACGGAGTAAATATGAACGATATGAACAATATGAGCAATATGAAGGGCGCGGAAATAAACGCGCAGCGCAAAGTAAACGAGTCGATGAGCGAATTTTTAAAGGCGGCGTCAAATGTCAGACCGTCCAAAAGGCAGCTCGATTGGTTTGAAACGAATTTCTATGCCTTTGTGCATATAAGTCCCAATACGTTTACGGGGCTCGAATGGGGAACGGGGAAAGAGAGCCCCTCCGTTTTTGCGCCGACGTCTCTTGACTGCGACCAATGGGTCGAGGCGATAAAGAGCGCGGGAATGAAGGGCGCCGTCATAACCGCGAAGCATCACGACGGCTTCTGCCTTTGGGACACAAAATATACCGAGCACAATATAATGAATTCCCCTTACGGGCGGGACCTTGTAAAAGAATTTTCCGACGCCTGCCGCCGCGGGGGCATTAAATTCGGCTTCTACCTCTCCCCGTGGGACAGAAACTCCCCGCTCTACGGAACGGACGCATACAACGAGTACTACGCAAATCAACTTACCGAGCTGCTTTGCGGATACGGCGAGGTGTTTCACGTCTGGTTCGACGGCTCCTGCGGAGAGGGTGAAAACGGCAAAAAACAGAGCTATACGTACAGAAAATACTTTGAGCTTATAAGAAAATATCAGCCGAACGCCACAATATTCAACGACCACGGGCCCGACGTGCGCTGGTGCGGAAACGAGTCGGGGAAAGCGCGCGCCTCGGAGTGGGCGGTCGTTCCGTCAGAGCTGTGTTACTATGGCGACGTACAGACGCCGCCGTCTCCCATCGCGGGAGATCTCTCCAATATGGAAAACTGCGACCCCGATATCGGAGCAATGTCAAATATAATATACTCGAAAGGGCTCGTTTTCGCGGGCTCGGAGTTTGACGTCTCGATAAGAAAGGGCTGGTTCTGGCACGAGGAGGAGGAGCCCCATTCTCTCGACAAGCTGTTTGACATTTACCTTCATACGGTCGGGCAGAACGCGTGTCTCAATCTCAACGTCCCGCCGGACAGGCGCGGACTTATCGACGACAGGGACGTCAAAAGGCTAAGGGAGTTCGGGGAGCTTTTGAGAAAAGAATTCGGGAAAAACTACGCCGAGAATTCAAAAACTATACTCACCGAAAGACTCAGCGAAACGCAGTGCGTTTACGAGGTCGAGCTTGAGAAAGCCGAGACCGTACGCTATATAGAGCTCGGGGAGGACCTGACAAAGGGTCAGCGCGTCGAAAGCTTTAAAATACATTTTTACGACGAAAAAGGCGAAAAGCTCCAACCGTACACCGTTTATTACGGAACGTGCATAGGCAACAAAAAAATATGCGCCGTATGCCGCGATATGTGGGACGGGCTCGTATCGAAAAAGATACGTATAACGATAACCTCATCGAGAGGCGAGCCTCATCTGAAAGACGTGCGCATATTCTGATTTTTCGGATTTTTGGAATATTTTAGTATTTTTATAATTATAAAATTGCTGAAAATTCGAAATTTTTCGAAAGAAAAAATCAAAACGAAAATACATAAAAAAGGCAAAATGCCGCAATAAATGCCGGAAAGCATGTTTTCCGGCATTTTTATATTTTTGCATGGATTTTATATTATAAAAAATTTCGAAAATTGCTTAAATCCCGAATAATATCGGGTTTGTGATAAACGCACGCGGCGGATTCCGGGCTCTACAGATACCTCTCGACGGAATATATACCGTCAATAAGACGGCGCACATCGCGAATGTCGTTGAACGCGCCGAAGCTGACGCGCACTGCGCCGCCGTCCCCCGTTTTCAGAGTTCTGTGAGCAAGAGGCGCGCAGTGCAGCCCCGCTCTCGTGCATATTCCGAGACGGTCAAGCTCCTCGGAAACAGAGACGGAGGATGCGCCCCTTAGGTTAAATAAAACGACGGAGCCTATCCTTTCGGGGAGATAAAGAGTTATTCTCCCGTCCCGTGAGAGCTCCTCGCAAAGAATCCTTGAAAGATATTTCTCATGGCGCAAAAGCTCCGACTCTTTTCCCGCGACAAAATCAATCCCCGCCGACAGCCCCGCGATTGCAGGAGTCGGCATGGTTCCCGCCTCGAGTCTGTCGGGAAGCTCCGACGGCATATGAATATCCTTTGAGTTTATCCCGCTGCCGCCCTCAACTAAAGTTTTCAGCGAGTCGGGGACTGCCCCCGAAAATATGACGGCGGCTGCCCCCTGCGGGCCGTAAAGAGCCTTGTGCGACGGAACGCACAGCGCGTTAATGTTCATTTTTCCGACGTCTATCTCATAAAGCCCTGCGCTCTGCGCAGCGTCCACGATGAAAAATATACCCCGTTTTTTGCAAAGCAATCCTATTTTTTCAATCGGCAGAACATTCCCGCATATATTTGACGCGTGCTGACATATAAGAATCCTTGTATTTTTTCTTATCTTTCGTTTTATATCGTCCGTTATGCTTTTTTCATCTCCAACGGACGTGAATGTGTCAAATGCCGCGCCCCTTTTCTCCGTGAGAGAGACAACGGGACGAAGCACGCTGTTATGCTCCATGTCGGAGATAAGGATATGGTCCCCCTCGGAGCATACGGCCTTCAGCGCGATGTTTACGGCATAGGTCGTGTTAAGAGTAAAAACGACGTTTTCGGGAGAGGCGGCGTGAAACATTTCGCAAAGCTTTTCCCTGACCTCGAAAAGCTTTTCCGATGCCGCGCGGGCAAGAGCGTGTGAGCCCCTTCCCGGGTTGCCGCAATACCGAGCCATACATTTTACGCTCTCGTAAATAACGGACGGCGGCTTCGGGAAGGTCGTCGCGGCATTATCGAGATAAAGCACCGACTCATCCGCCGAGTATTTCACCGTAGGCTATTCCCTTTTCTTTTAAAATCCTCCTCACCCTGCCTGCCTCGCCGCAGCTGAACCTCACCCCGTATGCGCAGCCGTTTTTTGTGAGTCTCGGGTCAATGCCGACGATATCGGACTCAATTCCCGCAAGGGCAAGGGCGCGCCTTGCCATTTGAGCGGCAGTGACCGTTTTGGTATAGGCTATACACATAATTTCTTTTCAGCTTCCTTGCTTACTTTATTCCTTTCCGCTTTGCATTCACCGCGGACACTACCATTATATGCTGTGAATATTTTTTTGAGAGAGCATATCGAGATATTCGCCGAGAGTGAGCGAGCAAACGCCGACGTCGACCCTTTTGCCCTTTGCCAAAGCGGGAAGGGCGGCGTTCTTCTCCGTTTTCTCAAACCTCATTCCGCACTTTTCCATAACGCGAAGGCTTGCGGTGTTCCCCTCCATAAATTTTGCCTCGACGCGCCTCGCGCCGAGCACCTCGAATGCAAAGCGAATGACGCGGAAAGCTGCCTCGGGCGCAAGGCCGTATCCCCTGTATCTCGGGTTTAAAACATACCCTATCTCGCACGACGAGCGCTGTTCGTCAAAGCTTGTAAAGCCGCACGTGCCTATCATCTTCCCGTTTGCACGAAGGACAAGCGCCCAGTCGAAAAACGCTCCGCGCCGATACGCGCTCTCAACGCCCGAGATGTAAAGCTTTGTATAGCGCTTTGAGCTGTGCGGCTCCCACGTCAGATACCTTGTCACCTCGGAATCGCTCGAATACTCAAACATGTCGTCAGCGTCGCGCGGCTTTATCGCGCGAAGCAGCAGCCTCTCGGTCTCAAGACACGGAGGCGGCGAAAAAACAGATTTGATAAACTCGCTGTCCATTGTAATCTCCTCATCGAATATCAGAATCTTCGAATCTCTGAATCGTGTAAATCTTTCGAATCTTTCGAATCATTGTATGCTGCCCGTATCGGTATTATCAGTATCATTATCAAACAAATTATCAAACAAATAAAATTATAAAGCCCGATAATGGCGCGATTTATACCGTCTGCCGATAAATTATACTATGCCGCGGCGAAAAAAACAATAAAAAAACAAGCAGTAAAACACTTTAACTTTATTTTTTACGCTTTGTTCTTGATATAAGCCGTTTAATGTGATATTATGATATATATAATACGGTATTGCTCCGTCGATGTATTTCGATATTATGATTATAATATTGTGACAATACACTTCCGCGCGAACGGCATAAATACGCTCCGCTTTAAATATGATGTTACTGTGATATAAGATAAAACATGAAAAGCTCGGGAGCGTTCTATAATGGAAAATATTGAAAATATTGAAAATATCGATAACATATACGAAATCAATACCGAAAGCGATAAAAATGATACGGAAAACAGAGCCGGAAATAAAAACGCGGCAAAAAAATGCGCGGCGGCGGTCATATTTCTCAGCCTTATGCTCGGCGCCGCGGCGGGATATTCTCTTTTCGGGCAATTAGGGCAATTCGGGCAAAACGGCGTGAGCATAACGTCGGGGACTTTCGGCGCATCCGTTTCGGGGATTCGAGACATAAAAACAATTCTCATAAACGCAAGCGGTATATGCAAGAGCGAGCTGATTCAGTTTGCCGTCGTTTTCGCCTCGGCATTTACTCTTTTTTCGTATCCCGTATGCGCCGCAGTTCTTTTTTACAGAGGAGCCGCCGCGGGACACGCGCTCGCCGCCGTAATCGCAAATTCAGCCTCGGACGCCGCCATAATATCTCAATGCGTATCTTACTGTGTCGTCACTCTGATACTCGCAGTCCTCGCTTTCGCGTCGTGCGGCGTTTCGGGCAAATTCAAAGTGCCCAGCAAAGGAAATGGGGGCGCCTCGTCTTTCGGCATTTCCCTGAGCCACGCGTATATTTTTCTTATGACGTCGGGCGCCGCAGTACTTTTGAAGCTCCTTTCTGCGGTGATATCCGAAAGGCTCGGTGCGATTTAAAAATAAATACGATATACATAAATAAACCGAAACGGACAAAAAGCAAAATTAAAAAGAAAATCAAAAAAGAAAATCAAAAAGGAAAATCAAAATAAATGAGCGACAAAAACAACAAAAAGTTCAATATTTTTAACTTTTTTATGACCCGCGACGGAAAGGGAGTATCAAAGGGCGAAGAGCTGAACGTACTTAAAAACCCGAACATTCCGAATTTTTTCAAGCTTATACGCGTTCATTTCAACCGTATGCTGAGCGTCAATATGTTTTACGTGTTCGGAAATTTCCCAATCCTTTTTGCGCTTTTCGCGCTTGCCGGCTACACGTCTGATAAAATAATGTCCCCCGCGTCGGGACTTTACACTGCTCTGAGAGGAACAATGTATTTTGACATGACCCCCGTGCGCGCGAGCATTAACGGTATATTCGGCATTCAGGCGGAGACCTACGCTCCCTCGACGCTTACCTATGTCTTTTACGCCATAGCGCTGCTTGTTTTCTTTACGTTCGGGATAGTAAACGTCGGGTGCACTTATATTATAAGAAACACCGTGCGCTCGGAGCCCGTGTTCGTATGGTCGGACTTTTGGTACGCGGTAAAGCGAAACCTTCGTCAGGGCATTATTTTCGGAATGCTCGATTTGTTTGTCTCGGTAATGCTCTTTTACGATTTGTTCTGGTTCAGGGCAAACATGGGGCGCAGCACCGTTATGAGCCTGCTCTATTTTATAAGCTTCGCTATGATATTTATGTACTTCTTCATGAGAATGTACATATATCTCATGATGATAACGTTCGACCTCTCGCTCTATAAGCTGATAAAAAATTCCGTATTCTTCGCGATACTCGGCATAAAAAGAAATATCATGTGTCTTATCGGGACTGTACTCATTCTCGGCGTAAACTTTCTTTTGTTCATGGCGTTCATGCCTGTCGGAATTATACTCCCGTTTATAATAACGCCGTCAATCTGCTCTTTTGTCAGCGTATACTGCGCCTACCCCAAAATAAAAGAAATAATGATAGACCCGTACTACAAGGAAACGACCTCGGAGAGCTGATTTGCATTTACAATAGACAAATACAGCGCTCACCCGACAACGTTTTTCGGCAAAGCGAATATAATTATAATATAAAAGCGAAAAAGCCGCGCGCCCCGCGGCTTTATTTTTTTGGGCCATGCCAAGAAAGTTGCTCTTAAAAATTGCGGCGCGCCGACTTCTTTTCGGCGCTTTTCATGTGACAAAATTCGTCCGTCGGCATAATCTGTTACAGAAGAGAAATCTTCGACATTTTACTAATCGGAATTTCTAATCCGAAACGTAATCCGAATAAATACGAATTTGCGATTCGATAAATTCGGAAAAACAGAAAAACATCAGGAGGAAAATATATGGCTGACAGCAAATTCATATCTCAGGGCTGTCCCAAGGACGTAGTGTGCATAGATACATACCGCGTACTCGATTCATGCCGCGACAAGGATTGCTTTGAGAATGTTAAAGTATATCTAACAAGCTTCGGTCAGGAAATAATCGAAAGGACAAATATAGTAAGGGCGAAATATTCAAAGGTCCTGTCCGCGTATATCGACATCGACGAGGTGCCGTTCAACTGCGGGTTCTATCAGCTGTCGATAAAGCTTTTTGTAAAGCTCATATGCGAGGCGTGCCTCGGGGCGGGAAATATCCAGGAATTTGAGGGTATTACCGTTCTTGAAAAAAAGGTCATCTTATTCGGCAGTCAAGGCTCCGTCAGCGTATTCAAAAGCGAGGACGGCTGCAACAACGCATTCTGTCCCTCGGAGAGCTGCGGAAGATGCTCGGGAGGAACAACTCTTCCCGTCGCGGTAATTGAAACCGTGGACCCCGTCGTGCTCGATACAAAGGTACACGAGCCCTCAAACGGCTGCTGCACGTGCTGCTGCTGTCTCGGGGATATTCCCGACGGCGTCGCAAGATATGTAAACGGCAGCCTTTGCGACAGCGACTCGTCAAATACTCTCACAGTCTCCCTCGGGCTCTTTTCGGTAATAAGAATAGAGCGCCCCGCGCAGCTGCTCGTAAACGCCGCCGAATACAGCGTGCCCGAAAAGCAGTGCGTCGAGGCAAAGGAAGACGACCCTTGCAGCGTATTTCGCAGCATGCCCTTCCCGATAAACGAGTTTTCGCCGCCGTCCGTAAGGACGCTTCAGGGGCAAAATAAAAACGGCTCCTGCGGCTGCGGATGCTGAAAAACATATTTATTTAATATAATCCCAAAACAGCAAGTCGGGATTGCAGTTTTTCTGCAATCCCGACTGTGTTTTTGTATTTAGGCGGCTTGTGAATAAAGCGGCGCTATGACGACGCCTTTATTCTCGACGAAATGTATTCGGGGACGTCTGCGGGAGAGATACCGAGAACGTAGGCAAATTCCTCGTGCAGAAGTCTTGTCGCGTCCTTCAGAAAACGCTCGTCGACAACATGAAAATGCTTTTTCTGATCCCTCAGAGCTTCCCTTTGGTCATAAAGCATTCCTATCATCTGCATTATGCGGAACCTGTCGCCGCTCTTCAGAGTTTCGCCGCAGAATTCCTTTCTCTTTATGTCGGAGGCAATCCACTGCAATTTCTCGGGAGGGACAGACGATATTATCTCGTCTATCTCTGCCTCGCTCAACAAAGGACGGATACGGGACGTCAGCGCATCGTTATCCGTCGGCACGTAAATGATTGAACGGGGGTTGCTCACAGGGCACAGTACGTAATATTTTTTTCTGTCGCTTCCGTTTCCGAAAGACATTTCGGTAATTTCTTTTACTTTGCAAACGCCGTGGTTTCCGTAAATAACCGCTTCTCCTACAGAATACATCTTTGACTCCGATTCCCTCTTTAAAAATTGAGCGGCACCCAAAGGTGATATTCAAACTCGCGGATATCCGTGCCTTTTTATCTTTTTTATTTTTATTTTATATAATTTTAGCACACAAAACAAAAAAAATCAACGCTTTTGCACGAATTTTTTTAAATATCTGCCGCAAAGCTCCCCATTGCTCCGTTTTTCACCGTTTATCTTCTTTTTGATTTTTTAAATTTTTTAAATTTTTTAATTACGGTTTAAACCGATTTACAAATTGAAATAGGGAAAACTTAAACGGCTCCGTCTCCGCCGTCACTCTTTCCCATGCTTTTTTTCAGGCTTATGTACTTGTTCTTTGTCGCAATCCCGCCTCTTATGTGTCTCTCGCTTTTGTTCTTGTCAAGAACCTTTGTCGCCTCGTCGTACAAGGCTCTGTTTGTGATTTTCAGCTTTTCCCTGATATCCTTGTGAACTGTCGATTTGCTTATTCCGAAATGTTTTGCCGTCTCTCTCACAGTGGACGCATGCTCTACAAGATAGAGAGCGAGCATCTCACATCTTCTGACACCGTCGTTGTATGTGCTCATTGGGTTCACCTTTCATATAATGCTGATGCCTATTACGATAACAGGTCAATACTGTCATATTATATGAAAGAGAGGGCGATAGTATTACGGTGTTCGGCGTCAAATCAGGCGCTTATTTAAAACGCGGCAAAACAAAAGCGGGGGCGCGGAGTCCGCGGGACATAAGTCTCACAGCGCTGCGCCCCCTTTTATGTTTTCGGCTAAACGCGCGAAAAATGCGAAAAATGCGAAAAAGATATACGTCAGTTCAGCATGACCTGACCGCCCGTTACAGGCAGCGCCTGACCTGTCTCGTACTTCTGATTTATAATGTACGATATCGCAGTGCACACGTCCTCCGTGCGGCAGCCGCGCCCGAGCGGCACCTTCGATTCGTAGTGGCGCCTTACGTCCTCGACAGTCTCGGCGCCGGGAATCTTCCCCGCCCTCAGATACTGAACGAAAAGGCCCTTTTCGGGGTCGGACCACAGAGGCCCGTCAAGAAAATTACCGGGGCAAATCGCGTTTACCTTTATCCCGTAAGGCGCAAGCTCCAGGGCGAAGGACTGAGTAAGACCGATACCGCCGAACTTACTGCCCGCGTAGGCGAAGTTTTTATTACTTCCCTCAAGGCCCGATTTTGAGTTTATCTCGATTATATCGCTCATTATCTCGGGATTTGCCTCCCTTTGGAGCTTCATTATCTTTGACACGTATTTTGCGCAGAGAAAATACGCGGTGTAATTTACGTTTCCGACGAGAGTAAAGCTGTCGTATGTCATCTCGTCAAGGCTCCCCGCGCGAACTATACCCGCGTTGTTTACGAAAATGTCGATTCCGCCGAAGGCAAGAACGGCCTTTTCCACCATGCCCTGAACGGACTCGTCGTCCGCGACGTTTACCTTTACCGCAAGAGTATCCGCGCCGTACTTTGCCGATATATTATCCGCCGCGGCCGCGGCCCCGCTCTCGTTCATATCAGCAATCACAACGGCGCAACCCTTCGAGGCAAGGTACTCGGCAATCCCGAGTCCGAATCCCTGAGCGCTTCCCGTTACAACGGCGACCTTCCCCGCGTGCTCTCCCTGTCGGCAAAGCGGCGTTATCTCAAAGGAGCCGACGTTTTCGACGTATACGCTTTTGCAATCGCTTTTGCGAAGGGTGCAAATCGTGTCCGACGTCACGGCGCGCTCGCACCCGACGTTCTCCGCGCCGATATAGCGCACCGTCACGTTTCCCGCGCCGTCTCCGACATAATATCTGATTTTTGGCGAAATAAATACAGCGTCAACCATAAGAACTCCTCAATCGGCTTTTCAGCCGATTTTTTATAATTTATTTAAAATATGTTTTAATTAAGCTTGTTTGTGACTCTTGAAAGTGCCCGAATAATTTACAATAAATCTTTACAATTTTACAATAAATCTTTACAATAAATCCTCGAAGTCCGGATTCGGTTTCAGGGGCGAAAGCCGCCGATTTTGGCAAATTTTTCTATCCTTTCATTGAGCGGAAGTCCGCGCAAACTTTCGGAAAACATTCCGCCGCCGATATTTTCAGTCGAGCATATCTCGTGCCCTATAAGCGCATACGTCGCCTTCTTCAAATGCTCAAACTCGGGCTTTTCAGCGGCGCGGCAAATAAACGACTGTCTCGGAGAATTTATATCCTCGCCGCTTATCTGGAAAAAGCCGTATTTTTCGCAGAGCGCCATGACGCGCGAGAGCTGTTCCGGCGTGTTCCGGGAGGGCATGTATGTCACCGCATTGAAGCCGAGGCGGCGAAGCTCGGAAAATAGAGACTCTATATAGTCGTCCTCAAACTTCTGCGCCTTTTTATCTCCCGTCGGGGACTCGCCGACGTCGCCGAGATACGCGTAAGCCGACACCGCGCCGCACCTTTCGGCAAGGGAGACGAAATCCGCGATTCCGAGCAGCTCGTCGTCGGCGTCGATATAAATTTTTTCAATCAGCCCGCTTTTCATCACGCCGAGAAGGTCATACATGTAAAATTCGTCGGGGGCAGAAAGCAGCGACTCCCTCTTTTTTTCACCAAGCGGCGTATCGGACATCCTCTCGATAACGGACAGAGTCTCCCGCCTGTCGGGATACATTTCGCATATCGCACGCGCAAGAGCGTACAGTACGTGGCGCTCGGTAATGCTCCCGCCCCTCTCGCACTCGGAAAGGGGAGCGACGTCCGTGTCAAACGAAACAGCGGCGCCGAAGGGCTTTGCCAGTGCGTTTATCCTTTCACACATACGCCTGTTTCTTATGTTTCGCGCCCGCCTTTTTTCGGCAAGGGCGCTCTCAAGATACGAAAACGCTTTGTGGGATATACCGTGCATTGCGACATACGCGCACGATATCTGGTCGGGATTGTTGAGCCGACGCCCCTCAAGAGGCGTTCCCTTTACGCTGACTCTCATTTCGCACCCGACTGTCACGGGCATCGAGAGTATCTCCCCCGCCTTTATAAACTCGTCGGCTCCCCCGATACTGTCGTGGTCCATTATCCCCGCCGTGCGAAGCCCGCTTGTCCACGCGGAATACACAGCCGCCGACGGCGTATAGGGGGAAAACGAGTAACACGTATGTATGTGGTTGTTTACGTATCTTGCCTCGGCGGCGCGCGCGTCGACGTCCGACGCGTGAAGCTCTTTCAGTGAGGAAAGAGCGCAAAGGCGCTTTTTTGCCGAGTCTTTCGCGTCAAAAAGTATTTTTTTAAGCTCTTCAAGCTCACCCGCTCTGCCGTGCTCAGCCATTTTTCTCCGTTTCCTTTTACCTTTTATTCTTTTATTCTTTTCAACTTTTCAAACGTTTTATTGTTTTATGACTTTATGACTTTATAATTTTATCGAAATTCCCGAGATAAAGCCTCGGCGCGTCGAGCCCCGTCATAAATCTGTAGGACTCTCTGTAGTACTCTGCCTTTTTCACGGCGTCCTTTGAGGTAAAATCGTACCCTTTTCTGATTACCGCGCGCAAAAGAGTGTTTTTCGGCGTGTCCTCGGGGTCCGTAAACTCCACGGCGTCCGTTTTGTACCCCTCAGCCTCGAGGCGGCACAGGCGAAGCGCGTCTGTCGCGGCGCTGCAAATCTTCTGCTTTATAACGGAATATCTCGCCGCGAAGTCAAGGGGAGGCGAGTTCATAATGTGAAACATCTCGTGCTGACAGCAAGGAGTCGACAATATCACCGACGCGCGGTTTCTTACCGCGAAATCGAGAACGGCGTCGGTCGCCGTGTCGCACGCGTGAAGAGATATCACAAGGTGAACGTCGCGCCCCGGGTTAAAATTCGACACGTCGCCGCATATAAACTTCATCGAGCGGTATCCGAGCTTTTCGGCTTTTTCGGCGCAAAAATCGATAACGCTTTTTTTAATGTCGATGCACGTCATCGAAACATCACGCCCGAAAATCTCGGTAAGACAATGGTATGCCGCAAAGCTGAGATAGCTTTTCCCGCAGCACATGTCGCAGACGTTAATAATTCCGTCCTTCGGCAAATATTTCACGGCGTCCCGTATATGCTCGCAAAACCTGCTTATCTGGCGGAATTTTGCCTGCTTTTTGTCGTGAACGCGCCCGCTGTCGTCAGAGACGCCGAGCACCTTTAAAAATTCCTCGCCGCCGCTGAGGAGCCTTTTTTTCTCGCGGTCAAGAGGCGGCGCGCTCTCTCTTTGCGGCGCGGCGTCCCCGTCTTTTTTAATGCCGCTGCCGTTACCGCTGTTCTTACATAAAAAAGTCTCTTTCCCCTTTGACGATATCATAAGGGTCGCCGAGGTTCCGACGGCGTTTATATCCGCCATTCTCGTCCCGAGGGAAAACGCGCGCATTGTAAAATCGGCGATATCGGAGAGCTCGACGTTTTCCTGCCTGACTCGCCCTTCCGTAAGAGAATATTCGAAGCGAATCACGCGCCTTTTGCCCAAAAGCGCGGGACGACCTTTTATTTTTTGTTATTTCCCCGTCCGACGGGAATTTTGAAAACGTGACGCTCCTTAAAAATTCGCCGTTTGCAAGGGCAAAAAGAGTGTCTGAAAAGCGCTTTTTCTCTTTATCCGGCTTCTCGATTTGATTCTCGGTTTCTTCGGGTTTCACTGAATCTGCCGCCTTTTTTTATTTTTTATTATTCTTATTTTTCTTTTTCTTTTTCACGCCGTCTTTAACGTCCTTTTCCACGGCGTCCTCGGGCTCTGTTTTTTCGCTCTTTTCGCTTATTTCGCCCGAAATGAGCCCCTCCCGGTCGGACATTGTCTCGTTTTCCGTTTCGGAATTTTCTGCAATATTTTCTTTATTTTCTTTCTTTTTCTTTCCCTTTTTAAAGCTTATCTTTGATTCGGTGCGGTTGAGTATCCTGCGGATATTCTCCCTGTGCTTAAACACGACGATTGCGGCGACCGCAAATGCGATAAGCACGCCGAAATATTCCCCTCGCGTCGCCTCGCCGCCGATTCCGATGAGCTTGAAGAGAATTATCGGATACAGCATCGCGCAGATTACGGAGCCGAGCGAAATATACCTCGTGCCGATAACCAAAACGAGAAAAATAATAATCAGCGGTATAAAGGTCTTGATGCTTGTCATCGCAATCAGAACAGCGACGGTCACGACCCCTTTCCCGCCCTTGAATTTGTAGTAAAGAGGAAATACGTGCCCGACAACGCAGAATAATCCCGCAATATAAGCACCGGGCAGTCCGAGAAGAAAGCCGCCGAGAAGGCAGGAGACCGCCGCCTTCGCGGCGTCGCCGCAGAGGGTTATGACGCCCGCCGCCGTACCGTAGGTGCGCTGCATATTTGTCGCCCCCGCGTTTTTGCTGCCGTGATTTCTTACGTCGTCCTTATAAAATATTTTCGAGAAAATTATGCCGAAATTCAGACTGCCGAGAAGGTACGCCGCGGCGGCGCAAAATATAAATCCCGCAATCAGAATCGCGTCCGCCAAAGTCGGACGGGAGGCGGAAAACCCGCTCACGTAGTTGCCTAAAAAATTATAGAACATCTGTAATATGTATACCTTTCAATCAATACACGCGCTGTCGGTACAAGCGTTGTCTGAAGTACCGATACAGCCTGTCAATATATAAATATATTTCGGAGCATTTTGAATTTTTCGAATTTTTCGGATTTTTCGGATTTTTCGGATTTTTCGGGAATCCTCGCATATAATAAAAATTCAGAAATTACCGAAAAGATTAAAATTCAAAAATTTTAAAGCTGCAAATCAGCCGTCATCCTCGCCCTTTTGTCTTACCACTATCCTTATCGGCGTCCCTCTGAAGCCGAACGTCTGCCTGAGACAGTTTTCAAGATATCTCTGATACGAAAAATGGAAAAGCTCCGAGTTATTGCAGAACGCGACAAAGGTCGGCGGAGCCGAGGACGGCTGAGTCATGTAATATATTTTCAGTCGGCGTCCCTTGTCGGACGGCGGCTGGACGCGGTTCACGGCGTCCGCAAGCACATCGTTCAGCATACCGGTCGTCACGCGCATCGTATTCTGATTGTGTACGTAATTTATATACTCGAACAGCTTGTCCACTCTCTGCCCAGTCTTTGCGGATATAAACAGTATCGGAGCGTAGCGCATGTAGGAGAGAGCGTTGTATACGTCCTTTGTGTAGGAGTTTACGGTGCCGTTGTCCTTTTCCACCTTGTCCCACTTGTTCACGGCTATTATGACCGCCTTGCCCGCCTCGTGGGCTATCCCCGCTATCTTCTCGTCCTGCTCGGTCACGCCCTCCGCGCCGTCGATAAGAAGAATACACACGTCCGCTCTCTCAACCGCGCTCTTTGCGCGAAGTACGCTGAAAACCTCTATCCTGTCGTTTACGCGGCTCTTTCTGCGTATTCCCGCTGTATCAATAAAATTATACCTGCCGAAGCCGTTTTCAAACGGTGTGTCGACGGCGTCGCGGGTCGTTCCCGCAATATCGGAAACGATAAGTCTGTCGTCGCCGAGAATCTTGTTTATAAGCGAGCTTTTTCCCGCATTCGGCTTTCCGATTACAGCGACGTTTATAACGTCGGAGTCGTCCTCCTCGGCATAGTCCGCCTCGGGTAGAGAGTCGATTACGGCATCGAGCATGTCGCCCGTTCCCGTGCCGTGTATGGACGAGAGCGCGATAAGGTCGTTTTCAAAGCCGAGCTCGTAAAACTCGTAAAATTCCGCGGGGAGAGCGCCTATCGAGTCCGCCTTGTTCACGCACGGGATAACGGGCTTCCCGCTCTTTTTCAGCATTACGGCAATGTCGCGGTCGTCTGCCGTCAGTCCCGTCCTGATGTCGCACATAAATATAATAACGTCGGCGGTCGATATGGCGACTTCCGCCTGCTCGCGCATTTTTTTAAGTATAATATCGTCGGAAACAGGCTCGATGCCGCCCGTGTCAATAACTGTAAGGCGTCTGCCGCGCCATTCGGTCTCGCCGTATATCCTGTCGCGGGTTATACCCGGAATGTCCTCAACTATGGCGCGCCTCTCCCCTATCAGCTTGTTGAAAAGAGTGCTCTTTCCCACGTTCGGACGCCCGACTATCGCAATTATCGGTTTGTACATATCTCTGTGTTTTCTCCGTATTATCTCCGTTTTTATATTTCTCTTATATTTATTTTAAATTCGGGCTGTTTTTGAAATTTTAAATTTGCCCCGACGCTTATTCTGCTCCGTTTTTACCCTCAAGAAGCGAAAAGAGAAAATCCGCTCCGTCATTTTCGGTAAATACAAGCGGTACGCCGAGCTTTTCTGAAAGCTCCGACGGGGTCATGCCGCAAAGAAACAGGTCCCCCTCCGCTCTCAGCATCGAACGGCTGAGAAGAAGCGCCTCGCCGAGAGGCTCGCCGCAAAGTCCGCGCAGAAGGTCCTGACCCGTAAGAAGCCCCGTCACAGTAACCTCTCCGCCGAAAAACCGATTTTTCACGGCGTACAAATTTATTTTGAGCTTCGGGCACATTTCGCAAAGGGCGCGGCAGCAGCGCCGTATCATTTCATATGACGCCTCGCCCGTCGCGACGGACACCTCCCTGTCGACGCTCCTGTCCTCGCCATCAAGAGTCAAAAGAGCGCTTTCAAATTCCTTTTCAAATGAGGTCAGCATTCCGACGCCGTTTTCAATCTGCGTGAAATCCTCGTAGTATTCAACGTCGGGCAGGGGAAGCTCGCCCTTGACGTAAAATTCGTCCGAGCAGTAGAACATGTGTGAGCCGAGCTTTTCAAAGCATTCCTCGGCAAAGGAGGAGACGCAGTCGATAACCTCGCGGCACTCCTCGGGGGAAAACGGCTCAAGGGGATAGAGCCCGTCGCGGTACGCCGTAAGACCCGCGGGAACCACCGAAACGCTCTCCATGCAGGGGTGATATTTCGTAAGATCCCGCATCGTTTTCACGAGGGCCTCTCCGTCATTTATGCCACGGCATAAAACTATCTGAGCGCGCATCGAAATGCCCGCGCCGTACAGCATGTCCATGTACGACAGAACCTTCCCCGCGTTGGGATTTGCCATCATTTTCCGCCTCAGCTCCCCGTCTGTCGTATGAACGGAAATATTTATCGGGGAAATGCGCATTTCGATTATCCGCTTTATGTCGTCCTCGCTGAGGTTTGTCATTGTTATGTAGTTGCCGTGAAGAAAGGAGAGGCGCGAGTCGTCGTCCTTGAAATAGAGAGAGCGGCGCAGACCTCGCGGAAGCTGGTCGATAAAACAGAAAATACACTTGTTGAGACACGTCATTTTCTTGTCCATGAGAGGGGTCTCAAACTCAAGACCTATGTCGTCGTACATGTCTTTTTTTATGACATGCACGCGGCGTTTGCCGTTTCTCTCGGTTTCTATCGCGACCTTTTCGTCGGCAAGATAAAATCTGAAATCGAGCACGTCCCGTATTTCTCTGCCGTTTATTGACACCAGCATGTCGCCGCCGCGTATTCCCGCCTTTGCGGCGCGGGAATGCGCGTCGACACCGATAATTTTAACCATTCGCCGTTTCCGCCTTCGCACTTACATGCCCTTATTATACACCGGCTTTGGGACAAAGGTCAATATATTTTAAAACAAAATATAAAGGGCGAAATGGGCGCGCGGCGCGTTTTTGAGTAAAAAACCGCGCGTAATACTTGCCGAATTTATCGTATTTACAGTATTTACTGCATAAAGTGTGCGTGAATTTTCTCAAGAGCGCTTTTTTCGATTCTGCTCACATACGAGCGCGATATGCCGAGCATTTGCGACACCTCTCTTTGTGTTACGGGCTTTCTGTTGCCAAGCCCGTATCTCAGCCTTATTATCTGCTTTTCGCGAGGCGAGAGGACGTTGTCGATAAAATATATAGCCTTTGCAGCTCTCTCCTTTCTGTCGAGGTCGTCGGCTATCGTGTCGTCGATTTTAATTATGTCGATATAGGTCAGGGGATTTCCGTCCTTGTCAACGTCCACCGCGCCGTTTATCGAGACCTCCTGCGACTGTTTTTTCAGCGAGCGGAAATACATAAGAATTTCATTCTGAATACACCTTGCGGCATATGTCGCAAATTTAACGCCGCTCTCGGGCTTAAAGGAGTCTATCGCTTTGATAAGACCGATAGTTCCGATAGACACGAGATCCTCACTGTTATCCTGACCCGCGTAATATTTTCTGACAAGGTGCGCTACGAGGCGCTGATTATGTATTATAAGTTTGTCTCTTGCGCCGCTGTCGTTTTTCGAGAGAAACTTTTCAAAAAGCTCTTTTTCCTCGGCGGCGGACAGGGGCGGCGGGAAATTCTGGGAGGGGGAAACGCTCAGGATAAGAAAAGACGCGGCGCAAGCCGCCGCAAGCACTACGTAGACCAAACAGAACACCTCCTGAAGTTTAAAAATAAATTTTTAAAATTATATTCGGGCAAGATAAAAAAACTGCTTGACCCGTTGATTTTTCGGTGATTTTTTCAAAGTTCGCACTGACCCATCGGGGAGTTTTCGCGCGGTGTTCGCACAAACTTGTTTTGGAAGTTTTGGTCAAGCTTTTTCAAAAGCTTGCGGGGTCGAGGGGCAGAGCCCTCGTCGCGCTCCGCAGAGCGCGAAAGCTCCGATACGCGTTCTTTTTGCAAAGCTTTTTCTTGCGCTTCTGAGTCAAGAAAAAGCGTCTGTCGGTTAGCGCAAAGGAATATCGCGAGGCGCTTATAATAAAAATTTCGGGGGCTGTTCAGCCCCCGTTTTTTACAGAAACTAACTTGTATGACGCTTTTCTTTGACGCAATCGGCGCAAAGAAAAGCTTCAAAAGAAACGCCAAACATCGGGGCGCCGCCCCTCGACCCTGCCGCCTTTTTGAGCCACTCCCCACAAAAGCAAAGCTTTTGTGGGGACCCCAAGGGCAAGGCGGACGAAAACTTTCGTAGTGGGTCTGTGCGAACATTTTTCTCACCGTCTCGCCTTGAAAAACCCCCTCAGCGCCTCGGCGCACTCGCTCTCAAGTATCCCAAAAATAATTTCGGGTCGGTGGTTCACAGCAAACGAGTTTAAATCAAACAGCCCGCCGTACGCCCCGCCTTTCCTGTCGGCGGCGCCTATGTATACCCTCGGTATGCGCGAGTTCATTATCGCTCCCGCGCACATCGGACACGGCTCGAGAGTGACAAACATCTCGCACCCGATAAGCCTCCAGCCGCCGAGCGCCGCCGCCGCGTCCCGTATCGCGACAATCTCCGCGTGCGACACTCCGCACCTCTCGCTCTCGCGCCTGTTTTCCCCCGCCGCGATTATTTCGTTGCGCCTCACTATAACGCACCCGACGGGGACGTCCCCGTGCAGCGCGGCTCTCTTTGCGAGAGTGAGCGCCTCGCCCATGAAAAACGCGCGCCGCTCATCTTCGCTTTTTACGCCGTCGGGAAGCCTGTCCGATATCCCCTCGGGGAGGGACTTTTTTACCTCTATCGGACGCTCGGGGTCAAGATTGTACCGCGCCATATCACAGCTCCAGCTTCAAATCGCCGTCTTTTATAATTTTTGCCTTCCTGAAAATCCAGCCGAGAATCACCGCGAGGACGGCTGGAATAACGAAGCACACGAGCGCCGCTCCGACGTAATAGAGCGTACCCTTTGACACGTCCTCGGTGAGCACGCCTATCGGCCCGACAAGCCCGCATGTTCCCATGCCCGCCGACACGCCCGTGCATTGAAGCTTGAAAACGCTTGTGGCAAGGGGGCCCGTTATCGCCGAGATAATTACCGCGGGGAGCCACAGCACAGGCTTTTTCGTGAGGTTCCCCATTTGAAGCATCGACGTGCCGATTCCCTGCGCCACAAGTCCGCCGACCTTGTTTTCCCTATAGCTGAGAAACGCAAAGCCCACCATATGCGCGCAGCACCCCGCGACGGCGGCGCCTCCCGCGAGCCCCGATATTCCGATTGCGGCGCATATCGCCGCGGAGCTTATCGGCAGTGTCAGCGCGACGCCGACGAGAACGGATATGATTATTCCGTACAGTACGGGGTAAAGAGTTGTCGAGTAGTTTATAAAATAGCCGATATAATACATCGCGTAGGCTATGTAAGGGCAGAGCAGCTTCGCTGCGGCGACTCCGACTCCAATCGTGACGGTCGTTGTGACGAGTATGTCGATCTTTGTCTCCTTCGAGACAATCTTCCCGAGCTCGACCGCTATTATTACCGCAAAGAATGCGCCGGCGGGCCCCGCCGTTATTACCTTTTCCGCGCCGTCGATGACAAACGTCCCGCCGATGCCGTACCCCGCGATGCCGACCGCCGCCGAGGAGAGCATAACGAGCAGCGGAGCCTTCAGGGTATATGCGATTGCAACGCCGAGCGCCGCGCCCGCCGCGTCGCTCGCGAATTTGCCGATATCCGAGAAGATTGAAACATCCGTATACTTTCCGAGAGTATTAAAAATAGTCCCGATGAGGAGAGAGGTGAAAAGCCCCATTGCCATTGAGCCCATGGCGTCGACGAAATAGACCCTCGGCGAGAGCGTTACGTTTTTTCTCTCCAAAAATGCCGCGACCTTATTTTTCTTGCGGTTTTTTTCTTTTGTTTTGTTTTTCATGCCTTTGTTTCCTGTTTTTTCTGTTTATATAAATATATATAAAAATATATTATTTATCGCTTTTTGAAAATTCCTCGCGGGGCGCTAAAAATTATAGACGTCAAAGCCCGACATCTCAAGCTCGCGCTCTGCCGCCGCCTGCCGCTTTGAGTCAAAAAACACCGCGAAGACCGCGGGCCCCGCTCCGCTGAGGCACGAGACGCCCCCGTGCTTTTCAAGGATTTCCCTTGCCTCTCTGCCGTAGCCGCAGACTGTGTCGAACACGTTATACAATTCCGACGCCGCTTTTTCGCCGTCCCCCGCGACGAGCGCCGACACGAGCCCCTTTGAGCTTTTTATTTCTCTTATATTTCTTGTTTTTCTTATCTCTTTTTCACCCGCGCCGCTCATGCTGTCGATTTTGCCGTAGGCGTCCTTTGTCGAGCTTTTTTTATCCCTCTCGCATGTGATAATCCCGCGCAGAGCGCAGCTTGCGGCGATTGGAGCAAGCCTCTCGCCGACCCCACCGCACAGCGCGAATTTTTCACAGCTGACGCAAAACGGAACGTCCGCGCCGAGCGCAAGCCCGATTTTTTGAAGCTCCGCGTTTGAAAACGGACTGCCGCCAAGAACGTTCATTCCGAGAAGAACAGCCGCCGCGTCGGCGCTGCCTCCGCCGAGCCCCGCTCTAACCGGTATTCTCTTGTCAATTTCGATTTCAAACCCGCAAAAATCATCGGCTCCGAGAATCCCGCGCGTCCTTGCCTCGTTTAAAAACGCCTCGGCGGCGCGGTAGGCGATGTTGTCCTTTTCGCCGAGAAGATTTATGTCCTCGGGCGAGCGGCACGAGGAAGCGCGGCACGATACCGAAAGCCCGCCGACCTCGTTTTTCCGAACGGTGACGGTGTCAAAGAGCTGCTCGGAGAGCGTCATAACGCTGTCGATTTCGTGATAGCCGTCGTCTCTTTTCCCCGTGACCTCGATAAACAGATTTATTTTCGCCGGCGCCCTGAGAGTTATTGACCTTATTTTTGACGCCGCGGCTGACTCGTCATCGCCCGCCGCGCATTTTCTGCAATTTTCGCATTTTTCGCATTCTTCGCGCGCGCCGCGCGTTTCGCATTCCCGACGGAAGCCGACGGCGTTTGCGCTTTTTTCTGAATCGTTCATTTTATGCTTCTTATGCTTTCCTTAATTTTCTTAATTATCGTAAATTATCGTAAATTATCGCAAGTTATCGCAATTATCGCCGATTGCGCGTCCTTTTGTCTTAAATAATCACTCGCCGCCGCAGACGAAGTCATACAGCTCTTTTTCTATTTTGTCGGCGGAGAGCCCGAGGTCCGAAAACAGACTCTCAAGAGCCCCGTGAGGGACAAAGCCCTCAATCGCGCGTATTCTGACCTTTACCCCGCCGAGGCGCTCCGCGGCAAACGACGCCGCCTTTTCGCCCGCGCCGCCGCTTTTTATGCCCTCCTCGACAAAGAACATTTTTCCGCATTCCGAAAGCTCACCCGCAAGGGACTCCTCAAGCGGGAATATTTTGACGAGCTTTATAAGCTTCACGGCAATTCCCGTCTTTTTTGAAAACGACATTGCCGCCTCGTATACGTTTTTCGTTATTCTCCCGTACGTGACGACGGACGCCGCGCATTTGCCGGGCGCGGTTTTCATAACGCAGTACCCGCCACGGCGGCAAAAGAGGCTCCTGTCGTACGCCCCCTCGGCGCCCTTTGGGTATCTTATTATACTGAGCCCCGCGTCGCCCGCGGCATATGTCAGCGCGCCCTCAAGCTCGCCGAAGGTTTCGGGAGAGTATATACGAACGCCCGGAATACCCGCGAACTCCGAAACGTCGAATATCCCCTGATGGGTGACGCCGTCCCCCTCGACGACCCCCGCGCGGTCAAGACACAGAACAAACGGTATTTTCTGCACTGCCGCGTCATGGTGGAGCTGGTCGTATACCCTTTGGGAAAATGTAGAATACATGACGCACACGGGAGAGAGCCCCCCGCGGGAGAGCCCCGCGCTGAACGTCACGGCGTGCTCCTCCGCTATGCCGACGTCGAAAAATCTGTCGGGAAACTGCTCCTTGAAAGGCAGAAGGCCGCAGCCCTCCTCCATTGCCGCCGTAACGGCGCATATTTTTTCGTTTTTTTCGGCAAGCGCGCGGAGCGTTTCGCCGAAAACGGACGAAAAGGTTTTCCCTCTGCTCTCCTCGACCCCGAGCGAGATGTCAAAGGGCGACACGGAGTGATATTTCTCGGGATTTCTCTCCGCCGGCGCATAGCCTTTCCCCTTTTGGGTGTGAATGTGTACGAGAGTGCAGACGCTTTTTGTCTTTGCCTCCTCGAGCACCGTCTCTATTTTTGTGATGTCGTTTCCGTCGACAAGACCTATGTAATCGACCCCGAGGCACTCGAAAAGATTATACGATACGAGAACTCTCTTTATAAAATCCCTTATTTTCCTCATGAAGTTCTGAAGGGAGGAGCCGATGAGCGGGATTTTTGCGAAATTTTTCTTTATCCCGTGCTTGATTGCGAAATATTTTTTACTCGTCCTGATATTCGTAAGGTGCTCCGAGAGACCGCCGACGTTTTTTGAAATTGACATTTCGTTGTCGTTCAGAATTATCGTCAGCTTTTTCCCTCCCGCGACGCAGTTGTTCAGCGCCTCGAAAATCATTCCGTTCGTAAACGAGCCGTCCCCCACAATCGCTATGACGCGCTTTTCGTCGCTTGTGAGCTCCGACGACGCAGAAAGACCGAGCGCCTGCGAGAGAGAGGCGCCGCTGTGACCCTCGGTAAAGACGTCGTAGTCCGACTCCTCGGCGTTTACAAAGCCGGAAATTCCGCCGTCGCGCCTCAGAGTGCCGAATTTTTCGTAGCGCCCCGTCAGTATCTTGTGCGCGTAGCACTGATGACCGACGTCGAATATAAGCGCGTCCTTCGGCGTGTCGAACACCCGATGCACCGCGATGACAGTTTCGACGATTCCGAGATTGGATGCGAGGTGCCCGCCGTTTGTACCGACAGTTTCTATTATCGTCTCTCTTATCTCCTCGGCGAGAGCCTTCAGCTCCTCGTCTTTGAGAAGCCTCAAATCGGCGGGAGAGCGCACCTTTTCAATTACGGAATTTTTTCGGGATTTATTTTCGGATTTATTTTCGGATTTTTCTTGAAATTTTTCTTGAGATTTTTCTTGAAATTTTTCCGCGGCTTTTTCGCCGCCCTGCTTGCAGCTTGACATATCAATTTACACTCACACGCGCGCCCTTTAAAATTAAAATAGAAAAAGGCGCCGCGATACTTCGCTTTTCTTATTTTTTTGTATTCCCGTTTGTTTTCGGCTTTTCTCTATTTTCGGACATTTTACTATTTTTATTATTTTTATTATTTTATCATTTTATAATATACAGTCCTAAGTATATCACTTGAAGGAAAAAATGTCAATCTTGCGCGCCGCCGCCATAACGCCGAAAAACCCCCGCCGCATGGGGAAACGCGGTCATTATGGCGGGATTTCGGTATATAATTTCGAAAAATTTACAATAACGCTTATAAAAAGCCGAAAAGCGCTCGAAAGCAATCGAAAAGCAATAAAAAAGCGGGCAAAAAAAGCGAAAAATCAATAAAAATACAATAAAAAAACGATAAAAACCCGCGAAAAAATAAATACGGCGGTAACAATAAATCCGAAACGGAATAAATTTTATATAGAAGTTTATATAGAAGTTTATATAGAAGAATAGAAAACTTTTATATAGAAACGCAAAATAGAAACGCAAAACGCGGCGGAAAATCAGAGGTCAAACGCTCCGAGCGCCTCGGTGAGCCCTCCGACAGCCCCGATAAGTCCGCAGCCGACAGCCTCCTCTCCGTCAATAAGCGAGCCGACGTCCGTCGCGATTTGGTCCGTTCTCATCAGCATTTCTCTGAATTTTTCCTCGCTCACCGCGGAGTGTGACGTCACGAATTTTACTATTCTGTCCTGCATTCTCTCAAAGTAGTAGTAAGTCTGCGGCACTCCGACGACGGTCCCGCTCATTCTCACGGGGTGAATAGTCATCGTCGCCGACGGCACGATAAAGGACTTCTTTGCCGACACCGCAAGAGGTACTCCTATCGAGTGCCCCCCTCCGAGCACGAGCGATACGGTCATCTTTGACATACTCGCCACCATTTCCGCGATTGCAAGCCCCGCCTCGACGTCGCCGCCCATTGTATTCAGCACCATCAGCATTCCGTCTATCTCGTCGCTCTGCTCTATCGCGACGAGCTGCGGGATTATATGCTCGTATTTTGTCGCCTTCTGACCGTCGCCGAGCGCGTAGTGACCCTCTATCTGACCTATTATCGAAAGGCAGTGGATTGCCTTCCCCCTGCCGTAAGCCGTGACGCTGCCGCTCTTAAAAACGTCCTCGAGGTCGGCGGGAATCGCCGCCTTTTGCGGGTCGCCCGAGTTTTCGACGTCCTCCGAGGCAAGCTCCCTCCCGCCGAGCGGCGCGCTTCCCGCGCTTTTGCGGGACTCGCCGTCGTCTTTTTCGCTTTTTATAGATTTTCCAATGGATTTTCCAATAGACTTTCCAATGGATTTTCCCGTAGAGTTTCCCATAAAATTTTCCATAAAATTCCCCGCTTTGTTTTCCTGTGTAAAAAAATTTGAAGAAATCATATTTTCCCCTCGCCGTTTTTCGTTTTGATTTTTGCCGTTTGATTTTTCGGCAGTTCGACTTTTTAACTCTTTTTATTTTTTTAATTTTTTAACTGAAGAAGCGTTTTGCCGCGCTACGTTAAGCATTAAAATTTTAATTATTATTTATCGCGCCGACGTCTTTTATTCTTCTTCACGTTTATTACTTTTTATATTTTTAAGCTTTCGCTTTTTCCGCGCGCTTTTTCCGCGCGCTTTTCCCGCGCGCTTTTCCCGCGCCCTTCGCGCCCTGTTTGCGTTTATTTACGGAAATTATGAAAAAACCCGAAAAAACCCGAAAAAATCGAAAAAACCGAAAAACCAAAAAACCAAAAATCCGAAAAAATTCGAAAAAATCCGAAAAAATCCGAAAAAATTTGAAAAAATCCGAAAAAATTTGAAAAAATCCGAAAAAATTTGAAAATCTAAATTGCAATATCAAATAGGACAGGATAGAAAAGGTCGTCAGAGGAGCGGTAATTGAAGATTTTACGGGGTAAA
>CANRNZ010000009.1 GCA_947632135.1 uncultured Clostridia bacterium | reverse complement strand
CGCTTATCGGCGACCCCGAGATTATAATACTCGACGAGCCGACAGTCGGTCTTGACCCGATTCAGCTTGTCGAAATAAGAGAGCTCATAAGGTCTCTGAGGGACGACCACGACGTTATCCTCTCAAGTCATATTATGGGAGAGATAACGGCGGTATGCGACTACATCATAATAATCGCATACGGAAGAGTCGTCGCCGAGGGTACTCTTGAAGAACTTGAAAACAGCCGCGGCGCCGAACGCTTGTCTGTCACCGCAAAAAAATGCGAGACCTCGGCGGAGACTTTGAAAGAGATACTGAGCGGCTCGCCGAGCGTCATGTCATGCGACGTGTCGGAAAACGGCGGACAACTTATCTTCAAAATACGCGAATGGGCGGGCTCCGACGCAAGAGAAGAGGTTTTCGGCATTTTCTCGCACTTAAATACCCCGATTCTTGAAATGAAAAGAGAGGGGACGAGCCTTGAGAGCCTGTTTATAAATCTCACATCCGCCCCCGCTCCGTCGGACGATGCCGATGCTGCGTCCGAGGCGGCAAACCAAAAGAGAAAAGCGAAGAAATTCGCCGTAAAGCCCTCTCTCGGCTCGCCTTATCTTGACGGCGAAGAAACGGAAGAAGCAGAAGAAACAGAGAAAAACAAAGACAAAGGCGCCCCCGACGCCGACACATACAAACCGCTTTTTTCGGACGACGGAGCGGACAAAAGCGCCGAGGAATATACGCGGGATAAAAACAAAAAAGGAGAATAAAACGGAATAAAATGGCTGAAATATTCAAAAAAGACTTTAAAAGCTCCATGTGCAATATGACAGGCGTCATATTTACAGCATATGTACTTATGTGGTTCGGTATTTATACAGTCGCCGTAAACTTCGGAAATCTTTCGGCGCAGTTTGAGTACACGGTGGTTAACGCGTCATTCGTATCTCTCCTTGCCCTTCCGATTATTACAATGCGCTCATTCTCAGAGGAAAAAAGCGCAAGAACCGACAGACTGCTGTATTCACTGCCTATAAGCGCGACGTCAATCGTCGTCGGCAAATTCCTCGCAACGGCAGCAATCTTTGCGATTCCCGTCGCAGTCACGGCGTTCTACCCTCTCATTCTTTCAATCTACGGCACAGTCTATCTGAATACATGTATTTCGACAGTCGTCGCATATTTCTTCCTCGGCTGCCTTATAATTTCAATCGGAATGTTCATCTCATCGCTCACCGAGAGTCAAGCGCTTTCCGCAATACTCGGAATAGGCGCGGTAATTCTCATCTACTTTATGAGCTCGATAGGCGACCTTGTGTCGAGCGGCGCGTCGACGTCCCTTGCAATCCTTCTCGCGCTCTGCGCCGCGCTCGGCGCCGTAACGTACAGACTTGTCGGAAACGCCGTCGCGGGAATTTCGCTCGGCGGAATCCTCGCCGTCGTGTGCGCTGTAGTGTACGCCGCAAAAAAAAGCCTTTTCGCGGGTCTTGTGCCGAACGTCCTGAAATTTCTTGACCCGTTTCAAAAGCTCTACGGCTTCGCAACAGGTATATTCGACGTCGGCGCAATAGTTTATTATATAAGCGCCGCGGTATTCTTCCTTTTCCTCACCGTTCAGTCTGTGGAAAAGAAGCGCTGGAACTGAAAGGACAGGTGAGAATGTATGATGGGTATGAAAAATATAAAGCTGAACAGAAAAACAATGAAGCTCGGCTCGTTTACTGTTATCACAACGGCGCTTGTCCTGCTCGTGCTCGTATTCGCAAATCTTCTCGTCGGTATGCTGCCGTCGAGTCTGACAAAGCTTGATACGACAAAGGAGAATATATACGCGCTGCACGACGAATCGCTGAGCATCCTGTCGGGGCTTCAAAGCGACGTAAATATATATATGATACTCGCCTCGGGAGAGGAAACAGATACGACAACTCAGGTCTCCTCCCTTATTGAAAGATATTCCGACGCATCGAGCCGTATAAAGTTCTCGACAGTCGACCCCGCGGAGCGCCCGACCTTTACAAAGCAGTATACGGACGAGGAACTCCAAAGCGGCGCCGTGATAGTTGAATGCGGCGAAAAAAGCCGCGTCATAACGAGCGCGGAGTGGTTCATGTTTGAGACCGAAAACTTCGGCGCAATGGACATGAACACATATTCCTACTACTACTCCTACGGCGCGGTAGACGGCACGGATCCTTATATGTTCTACGGTGAGAAGAATATAACGGGAGCCATCGACTACGTCACATCGGCAAATATACCGAAAGCATATATACTGAAAGGTCACGGAGAGAGCGATATATCCGCCTCGTTTATGAATTATATCACAGAGCAGAATATAGAGGCAAAGGATTTGAACCTCCTTACCGGAGACGGCAAGGTTCCCGCGGACTGTGACGCTCTGATAATAAACGCGCCTCAGAATGACATTTCCGAAAACGAAGGCGCGGCAATCAGCGACTATCTTAAAAACGGCGGAAACGTAATGCTCATAACGGACGCCGCCGCATATTCGAGCGAGAGCATGCCGAACCTCGCAGACTGCGCCGAGAGCATGGGACTGAGCTCCGCCGAGGGCTGCATTGTCGAGGGAGACCCCTCGTACTACTACGTATACGGCGGGCCGCTGTATCTCGTACCGCAGGCGGTGTCAAACGACGGCGCAGATTCACTTGTAAATAAGGATTACCCATGTGTACTCCCGCTCGCTCACCCGATAAATGCCGCAGAAAACGCTGAAAATACCGATACGGGCGCGGGCTTTAACATCCTGCCGCTTCTTGCGACCTCGGAGAGCTCCTATACTAAAAGTATCGAGTCGCTGAACGAGGGGAACTCCGACAAGGCGGCCGGCGACGCCGAGGGACCCTTCAATGTCGCCGTGCTCTCAGAGACCGAGTCCGACGGCGGCGCGTCAAGTCTCATTTGGATATCCTCGCCGTATTTCACCGACGCGTCATACGACGCAGGAGGAAACTCCAAGCTGTTCGTCGCCGCGCTCAACCGCATGTGTGAAAAGGAGGAGACGATTTCCCTGCTCGGGGTCAGAGTCAGCTCCGAGCCGCTTAATATAGCAAGCGAGACCACCGTCTCCGTATGGAACGCAATTCTTACGTGGATAATCCCGATAGCCGTCCTCGGCGGCGGACTTGCCGTGTGGATAGTAAGACGGAGAAAGTGAAAGAGAAAGGCGTCAAGATGAAAAATAAAAAAAGAATTGCCGTATCGGCAGCGCTTTTCGCCGCGCTGGCGGTACTTGCCGCGCTGTATTTTATTCTGAAAAACGCCGAAAGCAAAGAGACCGAGGACGGCGGGACTGAAACGGAAAATAACGGGACAATACAGGTAACAGACCTTGACATTGATAATATAACCTCCCTTTCATACGAAATAAGAGAAACGGACGATTTAAACGATTCCGACGATTCCGAAGATTCCGATGATTCAAACAAAACAGGTAAAACAAGCTTTTCGTTCGTCAAAAATTCGGGCGGACAGTGGGAACTTAAAGACGACAAAGTCTTCCCGCTGAACGACTCCGCGCTTACAAATATTGCAGCGGCAGTATCGTCTCTCAGCGCCACGCGCACGGTCGGCGGAGAGCTTTCGGAATACGGGCTCGACGAGCCTTTTCTGACAGTATACGCAAAATACTCCGACGGCACGTCTCTCTCGCTTTCGGCAGGCGATACAAACAGCTACGGGACATACGTTCTCGATATGACAAATAACACTGTATACCTCGTTGATTCATCTTTTAAAAGCTCTTTTAAATCCTCGCTGAACGATTTTCTGAAAGCGGACAAAATGCCGAGCGTCGATACGGACTTTCTGACAAGTCTTACTGTAAAGGACTCCGACGGAAAGAGCGGCGCCGTGACGGACAGCGAGGGACTTAAAGAGGCAGCCGAGCTGTTTTTGAGCCTTGACTTCCCTCTTGAAAACTGCGCCTACACAGACAGCGACGGGCTTTCTTCATTCGGAATTACCGAATCGTCCCCGTCTGTCACTCTGAATTATAAAGAGGCGACGAGCGTCACAAATGACGACGGCACGCAGTCGACAGTCCGCTCCGACGCGTCCTTCGAGCTTGTTTTCGGGAACAAATTCACTCTCCCCGACGACGGCTCGGGTGAAAGGCTCGCCTATTATTACACGACCCCGGGCTCCGTCGTCCTGTACGCCGCAGACGAGGAAACGTATAACAAGCTTATGGGATATGTAAACTACACTCCGAAGGACACGGAAGGCGGCAATACGTCCGACGGCTCAGACAGCGCAGCGCCGTAACACCGCATAAAAAACTGCAAAATTAAACGCTTATATATTTAAGTCCGAATAAAAAACCGATAGAACAAAACGGAGAAAAACGGAAAAAAGAGTAAAAGAGTAAAAAGGAAAAAAAGGAGAAAAAGAATGATATACGATAAAATTTCAAATCTTGATTTTTATATACCGCTCGAGAAGCACTTTGCCGAGATTTCGGATTTTATAAAAAATACCGACATTGCCGCGCTCTCACCCGGAAGATACGAGCTTACAAACGGAGTGTTTGTAAATGTCTCCGAGTACGCGCCGCATAAGGACGAGATATGCTGGGAGGCGCACAGAAAATACGCAGACCTTCAGTATCTTATTTCGGGAGACGAAATAATCGAGTGGGCGCCGATAAGCGACGCCGAGGGCGTCGGCGAATATTTCGAGGCGGAGGATTTTCAGGGAGCGGAAAAAAGCAAGGGCTCAAAGCTCTCGCTTGACGTCAGCGCGGGGGATTTTGCATACTTTGCGCCGTGCGATTTGCACCGTCCGGGGTTGTTCAAAAGCGCGGAAAAGGTCAAAAAAGCGGTATTTAAAATACCGATGGAAAAGTAATTTTCAAAGTTCGCACGAACTTGTTCGGAAAGTTTTCGCCCGCCTTTTGAAAAAGGCGGGCGAAAACTTTCGTAGTGGGTCTGTGCAAATTTTAAGCCAAACCTTTCAATTCTCCCTTTTCTCCTCTCCGCTGCTCTCCGCCTTCACCCGCGTCACGCCGAAAACTCCTTTCAGCTCATCGCTGTAAATCAGTTTGTTTACCTCCGCGCCAATCAGCAGAATGTAAATACAGAAGTACATCCAGAGCATAAGAAACACAACGGCTGTGAGACTCCCGTAAATATATGAAAAACGTGGAAAATACTTTATATACAGCGAATAAAAATAAGAGAAAAGTATCCAGCACGCGGCTGAAAGAAGCGCTCCGGGAAACTGATTTTTAAATTTCTTCGGCGAGGTTTTCGACGTTCGCTTCAAAAAAGGCATAAACAGAGAGCCCTTTGCCGCAATATAATAGAGAACCGCAAAATAAACGCTCAAAAGTATAAAGAACAGCACTGTCTTAAACCTGAATATTGACGACAGCGCTTCAAAATAGTTTATAACGGATGAAAGTCCTCCGAACACAAGGAACAAAAGAGTCAGAAGAATTATCGCTATAAAAATGAGGGTGTACAACAGTGAGCGCAGAATATTATAAATAAAAGAGCTTTTCATTCTGTTTCCGTACACCTCGCTCACGCCTCGCATTACCGCTCCCACCCCCTTGGACGCGCTCCACAGAGTCGTTACGGCGGCGGTAGAAATAAGCGGTATCTGCGATTTCGATGCGATTTCGAGACTTATATAATCGAAAAACTCTCTCGAATTTTCGGGTATCACGTCGCGAATAAGTCTCATCGCGTCGTTTACCAAATCGGGCGCGACAAGCCTCGATACGGACAAAAGCAGCATTATAAAGGGTATTGCGGAAATTGATATAAAAAACGCGCTCTGCGCCGCATACACCCCGAGTCTGTCCTCATAGATGATACTTAAAATGCGCTTGATTCTCCTTATAACGGGAGAGAGCCATATTACTTTGCTTTTCACCGATTTACCTGCGTTCTCCCGTTTATCACCTTTCGGTCGGGCTTTTTTTGATGTCTGTTTATCCGAGCTGCAAGGCATATTATCACCTCTGACTGTATTGCATATACTAAAATATTTGCCGTTGACCGATTCTCAAAAAAATGGTATAATAAGACAGCAAGGAACGTCGGCGACGTTCCGCCTTAAACTTCTTAAAATTTACGGAGTATCGGATATGTTTTATATAGGCTGTCATCTTTCGGTAAGCGGAGGGTACGAGCACATGGGTATTGAGGCGGACTCAATCGGAGCGAATACCTTCCAGTACTTTACAAAAAATCCGCGCGGCTCAAAATCCAAGGACCCGACCCCCGAGGACGTTCATTCCCTTGTAACCTTTATGAAAGAAAAGGGATTCGCGCCGCCTCTCGCGCACGCGCCGTACACTTACAATCCCGCCTCAAAGGATGAGTCAATTCGCGAATATACAAAAGAGGCGATGGCAAAGGAGCTGTCGTTTCTCGAGGCAATCCCCGGCGCGCTGTACAATTTTCACCCCGGGTGTCACGTCGGTCAGGGGACCGACGTCGGAATAAAACATATAGCCTCCCTGCTGAACTCAATACTGAGACCCGAGCAGAACGCGACAGTCCTCCTTGAAACGATGGCGGGAAAAGGCAGCGAGATAGGTTCCCGATTTGAGGAGCTGCGTGAAATAATAGACCTTGTCGACATCGGCGTTAGAGGCAAGGTCGGCGTGTGTCTTGATACCTGCCACGTGAGCGACGCGGGATACGACATCGCCTCGGACCCCGAGGGCGTCTTTTCGGAATTTGACCGAGTGATAGGACTTGAAAGGCTGAGGGCGATACACCTCAACGACTCGAAAAATCCTCTCGGGGCGCACAAGGACAGGCATGAAAAAATCGGAGACGGATATATAGGGCTTGATGGCTTCAAAAGAATAATCAACTGCGAGGCTGTGCGCTCTCTTCCCTTCTACCTTGAAACACCCTGCGACGTCGAAGGATACGGGCGTGAAATAGCGCTTTTAAAAACTCTCAGAACAGATTAAAGATTAAATACCCATTATTTACCCATTAAATATCCATTGAATATCTATTAAATATCCATTAAATATCCATTAAATATCCAATGAATACTCATTATATATATCCTATTAAATACCTATTAAATACCCATATAAAATTATAAATACGGCGGCAAAAACCTCCCGCGCCACGGTGCGGGAGGTTTGAATTTTTATATTCGTCCCGCAGGGCGGCGTCACGGCAGCATATTCCGCATATCGCATATTAAAATAAGTCCGCGGTAACGGCTCAGGGCTCTTTGTACAAAAGCGCTGTAAGACGGCAGAAATCGACTGCCGAAAGCTTTTCCCCGCGCACGTCGTCTCTTATCCCGAGTTCACCGAGCGCCAATGATGTTTTATCCTTTGAAAACTCCGAGGCGAGAGCGTTGGGAAGTGTCTTGCGGCGCATAAGAAACGACGTTCTTACAATATGCTTTACCCTTTCGGCAAATATGCCGCACTCCGCGTCGTCCTTCGGCGCGTCGGGATAGACGTCGTATATACCGTGACTGTGGAATTTTATACGAACGACCGATGAGGAAACCTTCGGCGCGGGATAAAAATTCCCGGGCGAAACATTGAACAGCTTTTCGGCGTCGCCGTGCAGAGCGACCGAAACGGACAGCGCGCCGTATGCGGCGCAGTCGGAGCTCTCGGCGCATATTCTGTCCGCGACCTCGCTCTGAACCATGACAGTTACGGAGTCAATGGCGGACGGGGCGCTCGGCGGGTACTCCTCGAGAATCTTCATCAGCACCGGCGTCGTCACGTAATACGGCAGATTTGCACACACAACGACCCTCATTCCCTTTGACTCCCTTTCGATTAGAGCGGAAAGGTCAAGCTTTAAAAAATCCTCGTTGATAAGGACGACGTTTTCAAGACCGGAGAGCGTGTCCCCGAGAAGAGGAATAAGCCCACGGTCTATCTCAACGGCAATAACCTTTTCAAATCTTTCCGAAAGCTCGCATGTCATCGCCCCGACTCCCGGCCCTATCTCAAGCGCCACGGCCCCTTTTATCCTTTCGGGCGGCAAGTCTTCAGAGACGTACCCGACGTCGCTGCCGTCGGCGGCGCTCGCCGCAATCCTTCGCGGTATGTCGCGGTTTATCAGAAAATTCTGACCGTACCCCTTTTTCGGAGACAGAGAGTATCTTTCAAGCAGCTCCCGCACCGTTTTCGGGCTGCAAAGGTCATACTGTCCCATTTGTCAGATAACGGTCATTTTGTAGGAGGTCACGAAGGTCTCGCCGACGTCCAGCGCTTTGGCGTATTTCTTATTTTCAAGCTCGGGTGTTTCGGTCGTTGCGGCGGGAAGCCCGCACCACGGCTCAAGGCACAAAAACGGCGAGGAGAGCTTTATCGGCGTCCATATTCCGAGTGCGTCGAAGCGCTCGAAATCAAATTTTATGCCGTGCCCCGTCGCTTTATTCACAAGCCTTACGGAATGCTTTTTCAGATTTTCGATAATAAGCGCGTCGTTGTCAAAGTCGCTGTATCTGAGCGGAATCTCGTTGTTTTTCACAAGGTCGAGCTTCGGTATGTCGGGGCACATGTACCCTGTTCCCTCCTCGGTTATCGACATGACCGCGCCGTCGTAGTCCTCAAAAAATATGCTGTAATCCTCGAATTTTTCGCCCTCGTGCAGCGGGCAGTTAAATCCGGGGTGCCCGCCGATACAGAATACCATTTTTTCAGAGCCTGTGTTTGTGACGCTGTAAGTCGTTTCAAAGCCGTCCTCGAATATTTCGTGCGTTACTTTGAGACGAAAGGGATACGGGTAGCTTTTCAGCAGCTCTTCGTTTTCGGAAAGCTCAAATACGGCCTTGGCCGGGGTGACCTCGGTCGGTGTAAATTCGCATTTTCTTGCGAGGCCGTGCTTCGGCATCGGATATTCGACGCCACCCGCGATTATCTTCCCGTCCTTTGGTGAGCAGAGCACGGGAAAAAGGACCGGCGCACGTCCCGACCAATGCTCGGGAAGCCCGTACCAACAGTATTCCACGCCGTTTTTCTCAAAGGAAATAAGCTCGGCCCCGAGAGACGTACAGACGGCTGTCGAGCCGTTTTTTGAAATCGTAAAATTCATAATTCAAACTTTCTCCGAATAAAAAAATTTAAAATAAGCCGTGAAAATGAGACATTATAGCGTTATAATTGCGACACTTTAAATGCACTTAAAGGGCACTTAAATGATATCAAAAAGATACTATGTTACTTAAAGATATTAAATTTAAGACAAAAATATTAAAAATTAAAATTCGATTCTTTTTGAAATATAATTTTCAAGCTCGGATACGGGAATACGCACCTGCTCCATGGAGTCTCTCTCTCTGACAGTCACGCACCCGTCCTCGACGGAATCAAAGTCGTACGTCACGCAGAAGGGCGTTCCGATTTCGTCCTGACGGCGATATCTTTTTCCGATGGAGCCCGCCTCGTCAAAGTCGACGCTGAATTTCGACGACAGAGACGTGAATACCTCCTCCGCCTTGTCGGAGAGCTTCTTTGAGAGAGGAAGAACGGCAGCCTTGAACGGAGCGAGCGCAGGGTGCAGATGGAGAACGACTCTCGTATCGTTTTTCTCCGAATCTATTACCTCCTCGTCGTAAGCGTCAATAAGGAATGCAAGCGCCACGCGATCCGCGCCGAGGGACGGCTCGATAACGTAGGGAACGTACTTCTCGTTTGTTTCGGGGTCGAAATACTCCATCGGTTTTCCGCTGTGCTTCGCGTGCTGTGTGAGGTCGTAATCCGTTCTGTCGGCGACGCCCCAGAGCTCGCCCCAGCCGAACGGGAACAGAAATTCAAAGTCCGTCGTCGCCTTCGAATAGAAGCAAAGCTCTTCTTCCGAATGGTCCCTGAGTCTGAGATTTTCCTCCTTCATGCCGAGGTCAAGAAGGAACTTCTTGCAGTAATCCTTCCAATAGAGGAACCACTTGAGGTCCTCGCCGGGCTTGCAGAAGAATTCAAGCTCCATTTGCTCAAACTCTCTCGTGCGGAACGTGAAGTTGCCGGGGGTTATCTCGTTTCTGAAGGATTTGCCAATCTGAGCTATACCGAAGGGGAGCTTTTTTCTCGACGAGCGCGCGACGTTCGGAAAATTGACGAATATTCCCTGCGCGGTCTCGGGTCTGAGATACAGCTCGGAGCTTGAGTCCTCGGTAACTCCCTGATAAGTTTTGAACATCAGATTGAATTTTCTTATATCGGTGAAATCCGCGCTGCCGCACTCCGGGCAGACTATTCCCTTTTCTTTTATATAAGACGCCATCTCGTCGTTTGTCCAGCCCGCGGGATTGTCGTCAAGACCGTTTGCGAAGGCATAGTCCTCGATAAGCTTGTCGGCTCTGTGGCGTGTCTTGCATGATTTGCAGTCCATGAGCGGGTCGGAAAAGCCGCCGACGTGACCCGACGCGACCCATGTTTCGGGATTCATTATTATCGCGGCGTCAAGACCGACGTTGTATTTGCACTCCCATACAAATTTTTTCCACCACGCCTTTTTCACGTTGTTTTTAAATTCAACGCCGAGCGGTCCGTAATCCCATGAATTGGCAAGGCCTCCGTATATTTCGCTGCCCGCAAAAATGAAACCGCGGTTTTTGCAAAGAGCGACTATTTTGTCCATTGTTTTTTCGGAATTGTTCATTGGTACTCCCCTTTTGTATTATCCTGTATCTATGGTTTTAATATTTATTGTCTGTATTTTGAAAGAGCGGCTATCGCCTTTGTTATATCGGGCTCGAATGTGGAATCCTCAAGCTCTGCCGAAGGCTTGAATCTGCCCGGATATGTAAGAGTTGACGCTATGTCGTCGCTGTATGCCGCGATAAGCTGCCACTCCGAGTCGAAAAAGGAGCTGTCGATATTTGTCGCCGACATATATGCCGAAAGGCGCTGCCATATTGCGTTCTGTCCGTTTTGAGTGAGCTTTGCGAAATTTTTTATTATGCCCTTCGTATAGCTCTCCGTTATCGAGAGCTCCTCTCCTATGCCGTTTGCGTAATCCTTGAAGAGAAGAAGCCCCATTGACGACGGGCCTATATTGTCAGAGCAAGGCTTAAGGAAGGATTTATATTTTTTCGCATCCTTGGACGGAATCTTTGAAACGGCGGACAGGCTTATATATTCCGTGCCGTCGGTGTAGATTTCGCACGGAACGTCGCAGAATACCGCGCCGATAATATCGACCATGCTCTTTATGTCCGTACAGTTTATCGCCGCATAGAAGTCGATCCCGGTGCCGGTTATCGACTCTATCTTCTCCCTGAGATAGTCAAAGTCGTATATGCCGTACACGTCGCTGAGGGTCATATATCCCGTCGGCGTGTATACGTTTGTTATCGGAGATATCGGCGTGAACACATACTCGCCGTATTCCTTGCTGCACTGCACAAGGCAGATATTGGAGACGCCCTTCAGCCTCACGCCGTTTTCAAAAATACCGACGTTGTCCTTCGAGTCTTTATCTTTATCTGTACCCGCCTTTTTGTCGCCCGCGGCGCCCGACGACTCGGGAAGATAGTTATCGTACACATCGGGTCTGTAATCGGTGCACACAAGAAGCAGCGAGAAGGAATTTCCCTCAAGCTTTTTAAGGGGATTTGTGTCGTCCGTCTCGCCGCTGTCCGTTTCCTTGTTTTGGTCGACTGTGGACGACAGAATGTTTGCAAGGTCGTCGGAGCGCCTTGTGAAAACGCTCTGAAGCGTCCCGTCGACGGACTTTACCACAAATGTCGCCGCAATGCTCGCAACGAGCACAGAGAAGGCGAACGCCACCGCGAAAATTCTGAGTCCTTTCATAAATTATATCACCTCTTATACCGCCTCTTCGGCATGTGAAAACGTCAGCTCTGTACCTTCGATATACCTGTAATTCTCAGCGAAAAGCTTGACATACCCGTGTGCAGCTCCGTCTCATAATTCGGAGCGATATAAGTTTTCCCGTTTACGAGAAAGCCGTAATCCGTATAGTGCCCGCTGACTGTCACTGTTCCTCTTATGTCGTTTTGATACGAGGAATAAAACGGCACGTATTTACCGTCCGCGTCCTCGTAAAACTGCTCCGCGGGGGTGACGGTGACGCTGCCGCTCACCGTTCCGAAAAGATTGCCCTCGGCGTCATAGAGTCTTTCGCCCGATACAAGATATGTGCTGAGCTCGGGCAGCGCGCTCTTTATTTCAAAGGAGACGGCGTAGTCCGCCGACTCGACGCCCTCCGACGGAAGGACGCCGTCATGCCCCATATAAATTCTGACGATGACGCCCGCAATGCACATGAAAACAAGAATGACTATAAAAATGTCCAATGGGGACACTCCGCCTTTTTTCTTTATCCCGTTCCCGTTTTTCATATTTTATCTTATTCCTTAAAATTCTTATTCTTAATATAATTAAGCAGTTAAACAGTTAAAATCCCGAAAGGAAGATTTTTAGAATATATTATGACTTCACACGGGCAGACTTTACGAAATTTTTATATTTTTTATATTCGTATTATCAGCCGCTGCCCTTTTCGCCGCCGTCTGCGCTTTCGCCGTCATGCCCTGTCTGCGATGCGTCCGCCTTTTTTTCGCCATTTTTAATCGGCGAGTAGCCGCGCTCGGTGAGCCCCGACAGGACTCTTGTGCTTGTCCGCTTCATTATAAGGTAATTCAGCAGAAAGACTATGACGGACGCCGCGGCGACGGCAAGAGTTCTGATTATCTTATATTTGCTGAATATGTTTTCGGAGAAAATGATTGCGACAAGACCCATTATTCCGCAGACGGAATAAAGTATTCTGACAGCCTCCTTTTGAGTAAAGCCCATGTCGACGAGCTTATGGTGCAGGTGGGCCCTGTCCCCGATAAACGGGCTTTCCCTTTTTGTAAGTCTTCTTATCACCGCAAAGACAGTATCTATAAGAGGCAGCGCGAAGAGAACTATCGGGATAATGAACGAGAGAACCGTATGGAGCTTGAACACTCCCTGAACCGACAGCACCGAAAGAGTGAAGCCGAGAAAGAGCGCTCCCGTGTCGCCCATGAAGATTCTTGCGGGATTTGTATTGAACGGCAGAAAGCCGAAGCAGGAGCCCGCAAGTATCGCAGTGAGAAGCGCCGACTCATAGTCGCCGTGCAGAAGGACGACGCCGAGTATGGACAGGGACATTATCCCCGAGACGCCGCAGGCAAGGCCGTCAAGACCGTCTATGAAATTTATCGCGTTTGTTATTCCGACTATCCACAGCATCGTTATCGGTATGCTGAAAACGCCGAATTCTATAACGTGACCGAAAAATGTAATATGGTCGATTATAACTCCGAAATAAACCGGAATGCCCGACGCGAGCACCTGAACGAGGAACTTAATTCCCGGCCCGAGGCGGAAAACGTCGTCGACGATTCCGAGAGCTACGAGTATCATTCCTCCGAGCAATACAGCCGTCAGAGTGCTGTTGAGATGCCCGAACACAAGAGAGCTGAAAGCAAAGCCGATGAATATCGCCATTCCTCCGATTCTCGGCGTTGGCTTTATGTGCATTCTTCTGTCGTCCGTCGGCACGTCGACCGCGCCTATCAGAAATGCGAGCACTCTGACAGGAGGGGTCATGGCGTAAGACATAAACGCCGCGCACAAAACCGCGCTGATGCCGTATACAACATTTACGATTATCTGTTCCATTTTTACTCCTTAGATAGAAGGGGCGCTTACCCTATGACCTCGGCGTTTATGCAGCATCCGGTGCAGAATAAATCCGGCAGCATAACGCTGTAGCTCTTTCCGACGCTGATAAGAACGGAATCGGCATAGTAGCCCTTCGCGCCGCCCTCAGCCTCGGTCTCCACCGTTATGTGGAGGCTTTTATAGCCTGCGATGTCGCTTATCTGCTGAGAGCCGCCCGACGACACACCGACGTGCGTCGCGTTTCTCACGTCGCACGCGGTGACCTCTCCTATAAGTCTTCCGCTCTCCATGTCGTAGACCTTGTCTCCGACCGAAACATTCCCCGCAAGCTCCTCGGAAATGTTGTCAGTCTGTATGACATACTGAAGGGTTATGCTTTCGTCGGCGACGCTTGATGAATCAATGAAGTATATCTTCAAAAGAGCAAGAAGCGCAAGCACCGCCGCGACTATTATAATAAAATCGACGATATTGAACCTGTGCTTTGTTTTTTCCATTTCTTTAACTCCCGTATCAAACCCGAATCATTTTGAATCATTCCGAATCATCTCGAATCATTTTGAATCATTCCGAATCAAATCAAAATCACTTTTTGTCGAAAAAGTCGGGCCCGATATCTATTTCGTAGTAATTCTTCCGCTCGGTCTCATTTCTGTAGGAAAATTCGGCGTCGCGCAGCTCGCGCCTTGCGCTTCTTATCTCCGCCGCGGCAAGGCCCGCCGTGAGCCAAAACATCAAAAACACCTTTTCGTCGTACCATATATAATCGAAAAAGCCGACAAGACACAATCCGAGGACTCCGCACACAGAGGCGCAGATTGAGATTTTTCTTGATAAACGGAACGTATCGGCAAGCGCGGCGCGCCTTTCGCGCCTTTGAAATCTCTTTTGAAATCTTTTTTGAAATTTATTTTTAAGAAATCTCGGCGCTCCCGTACCCGCAATTTCCGCCTCTCCGCTTCTTTGATAAGGGTACGGCCCCGACGTTCTTATCTGCGATATAACTGTAATAGCGGCGCTGACAAATAGCCAGAGAAAGACAAGAAACATCAAGATTCCGACAATACCCGTCTCAATCCAAAGCTGCAAAAAAGTGTTGTAAACATGGTCGTATTCGGACAACGCGCCCCCCGCGCTCTCGAAATATGTCGAAAACGAGCCGCCGCCAAAGCCTATTCCCCCGAACATATTAGACGACATTTTTTCAAACGCGTCCGACCAAAGGGAGAGCCTCGACGAGAAAAACGATTCGAGAGACACACCGAGGACATTTCGCGCGCGCTCAAAAAACGAGGGGAAAAGCGAAAACACAATCCCCGTCCCGAGCCCCGCGCAGGTGATGAATATGAGAGTTCTCTCGGTGTATACAAGAATGAACATAAGAAGCAGACACGCGGCGGCGACGAAAATATACGGGGAGATACCGACTGTCGTTGAAAGAAGGAGTACAAAAAACGAAATTAAGGCGTGCGTATTTCTGACGTGCGCGCCGTTTGCGCCGTTATAATTTAAAACGAGAGACAGAGCGATTGGAAGCACGGCGACAGTTATCATACGAAGCCCGCCGACGTCTCCCGACAGAGCGGACGACAGAAGAGAATTTCCGAAAATGTCGCCGAGCGCCTCGGAGACACCGCCGAGCGCCGCGTCGCCGAGAGATGAGAGAATATAAATCCCCGCCGCAAAGGACGTCCCGTAGACGAGAGCGCAGCGCATTCGGTAAAGCCAGACGCGGCGTCTCAAAAGATTTGCCGCGAGGAAATACGATACCGCAAGAAACGCATAGAGAATCGAATCTCTGTACGGAGTATCCGAAACAGATACTGTTCCGCCGAGAAGTATGACAAGAAGCATACCGAACGCCGAGGCGTCAAGAGCTTCAAAAGTGCAGTACCTCTTGCCTCTGACGAGCTTGAAAATAAACGAAACGCCTGTCGCCGCGAGCAGGAGAAGAAGAACCGACGATGCTGAAAACGGAATGAGAAACGACACCGCGACGATTCCGAACTCGGGCTTTGCCGCTGTCACCGAAATCAGCAAAACGATAAGAAGCGCGAGCATTATTTTGTACGGGGAGGCAAAATAGGACAGAACTCCCGCCGCGACTCCCAATATAAAGCCGACGTTCAGCCGACCGCAGGGCTTTATGTTTTTTGCGGCGTCGGCGTCAACGTCGATACCGACCGCCGACAGAGCTTTCCCGAAGGACGATTCGGTGAGCGCCGATATCAGCATCTCATCGCTGAATATAAGCGGGAAGGCGGCGACTGTCAGGATTATTCCCGCGAAAATATCGTAAATCTGCCGTCCGCCGCTCGCAATAAAATTCCGAAAGAAGGCATATAGAACGGTGTAAATGCCGAATGACGCAAAGAACGTGCCGAATACTCTCAGCCGCACACCGAGAAGCTTATGCGCCGCGGCACTCATTCCGTAAACAGCGCGTCCGGTGTTTAAGGAGTCCGATATTCTTTCAGCCGCGGCGAAGGCGGCGCCTTTTGTTTTTTTACCGCTTGCCGCCATGTCGTCGCCGCATTTGTAGGAGGTAAAGAGAGCGCCGATAAAGCCTGTTTCAAGCTTGCGGCAGACGGCGTGGGCTATGCGCCACGCGGCGCTTTTTCTCTCGGCGCGGGGGCGCTGCTTTGTCGCGACACCGTTTTCATCGGCGTCTTTTTGGGTGGAAATTTTTCTTATTTTCACGCGCCGTCCTCCCTCCTTTCGGCATTTTTCCGATTTTTTACATCAATATTCATTATATTATACTATAACGGCCATATAAATTCAAGTTATTTTTGAAAATCAGTCGGAAGTTTTGAAAAACAGGAAAATATCGGAAATTATCGGACGAAACGGAGAAAATTTTGAGTCGTTTGGAATTAAGCCGGAATTAAACGTGAATTCGGCGAATTTTGGGCTTTTTTACTTGACCGTGTTATTTCATTATGTTATAATAGCCGCAGAGCGGCTATTGATGGCTAAAACCGAATGCTTCGCATTCCTTGCGGCATCGCCGCCAAAAACGCTTCGCGTTTTCTTTTATGATATAATAGCCGCAGAGCGGCTATTGATGGCTAAAACCGAATGCTTCGCATTCCTTGCGGCATCGCCGCCAAAAACGCTTCGCGTTTTCTCTTATGACATAATACATACATTATGATATAGATAATATAAACAAAATCCGAGGAAAATGAAAATGGAACAGATAAGAAAGCCGCGAGGCACTATGGATATTACGGCGCCCGACATATACAAGTGGCGCTATGTTGAGGATACGGTAAGGAAAACCGCCGACCGTTTCGGATTCGAGGAAATAAGAACGCCGACGTTTGAAGAGCTCTCTCTTTTCCAAAGAGGAGTCGGCGACACCACCGACGTTGTTCAAAAGGAAATGTACACCTTTGAGGACCGCGAGGGAAAGCTTTTCGCCCTGAAGCCCGAGGGGACGGCGTCCGTCGTGCGCGCACTCATCGAAAACGGAAAGTGCGGCGACGCGTTTCCGATAAGACTTTATTATATAACGAACTGCTTCAGGTACGAAAAGCCGCAGGCGGGACGCAGCAGAGAGTTCGTCCAGTTCGGAACGGAGCTTTTCGGCTCCTCGGACGCGGGAGCGGATTTCACGGTGATTTCTCTTGCATCCTCGGTTCTCTCGGAGCTCGGAATAAAAAACGTCTCCCTGCACATAAACTCGATAGGCTGCCCAAGCTGCCGTCCGAAATACAGAGAAGCGCTTGTGTCGTATCTTGAAAAAAATTCCGCCTTTCTCTGTCAAACGTGCAGAGAAAGGCTCAAAACAAATCCTCTTCGCGTTTTGGACTGCAAATGCGAGGAGTGCAGAAAAGTCGCCGCGGGCGCTCCGAAAACGGTCGACTATCAGTGCGAGGAATGCTCCGCGCACCTTGAGAAGCTGACGTCGATGCTTGACTCGTGCAAAACGGATTACGTCATAGACCCTCACATCGTAAGGGGTCTCGATTACTATACAAAAACAGTATTCGAGTTTATAGCGGAGGGCATCGGCGCTCAAAGCACGGTGTGCGGCGGCGGACGGTATGACGGGCTTGTTAAAGAGCTCGGCGGTCCCTCGCTTCCCGCGTGCGGGTTCGGCATGGGAATAACGAGGCTCCTGCTCGCAATGGAGCAAAGCGGAGTCGAGGTCCCCTCCCCGAGCCGCGCGGCGCTGTATGTCGCGTCAATGGGCGCCGCAGCGCAGCTCAAGGCGCTGAGTATCGTAAGCGGCCTGAGACAGGTCGGCGTAAAGGCGGAGTGCGACGTTGTAGGGCGGAGTCTTAAAGCGCAGATGAAATACGCCGACAAAATCGGAGCCGCAAAGGTGCTTATTATAGGCGACTCGGAGCTTGAGAGCGGAAGAGCTGTTCTGAAGGATATGACAGGCTCCATCGGCGAGGGCTCACAAGTCGAAATCGAGACGGACAGAGTCGCGGAGTATCTGTAAAAAGAGTTTAAGGCGGAAAATAAAAGAAAACGTAATGAAGTACGATGGAAAGGCGGAAAATAAAATGAACAGAACATTTGACAAAACGGACAGAAGAACGCATTACTGCGGTACTCTGACAAAGGACGACGTCGGGAAAAACGTCTCACTCGTCGGCTGGGCGCAGAAGCAGAGGGACCTCGGAAGTCTTATATTTATAGATTTGCGCGACCGCACGGGAATAGTTCAGCTCGCGTTTGACAGCGATACAAAAAAAGAAGTATTCGACGCGGCGTTCGGCGTCCGCGCGGAATTTGTCCTTGCCGCGCGCGGGGTGGTTCGCCCGCGCGGGGAGGGCGCGGTGAACGCGAATATGGCGACGGGAGAAATCGAGGTCGCCGTGGAAACGCTGAAGATTCTTTCCGTCTCAAAGACCCCGCCTTTTGCGATAGTTGAAAACAGCGACGTCAAGAGCGAGCTGAGACTGACTCACAGATATCTTGATTTGCGCCGCCCCGATATGCAGAAAAACATAATCGCGAGGAGCGCCGTCGCAAAGATAGCGCGCGACTATTTTGCCGAGAACGGCTTTATCGAAATTGAGACTCCCGACCTTATAAAGCCGACGCCCGAGGGAGCGAGAGACTATCTTGTTCCGAGCCGCGTGCATCCCGGAAAGTTCTACGCTCTGCCGCAGTCGCCGCAGCTCTACAAGCAGCTTCTCATGTGCTCGGGATTTGACAGATATATTCAAATCGCGAGATGCTTCAGAGACGAGGATTTGAGAGCGGACAGGCAGCCCGAGTTCACTCAGATAGACCTTGAGATGTCCTTTGTCACCGACGAGGACGTAATGGAAATAAACGAGGGCTTTATAAAAACTCTCTTCAAAAAATTTCTCGGGCTCGATATCGAGACTCCGTTCAAGCGTCTGACGTGGCGCGAGGCAATGGAAAGATACGGCTCGGATAAGCCCGACACGAGGTTCGCAATGGAGCTTTGCGATATATCCGACGCCGTAAAGGACTGCGCGTTCGGCGTGTTCAGCGGAGCGATTGCCGACGGTGGAAGCGTCAGGGCAATAAACGTAAAGGGCGGCGCCGCGCTTTCGAGAAAGGAGATCGACTCACTCGTCGAATTTGTAAAAACTTATGGCGCAAGGGGACTCGCGTGGTACAAAAACGCCGACGGCGCGGCGTCCTCGTCGTACTCAAAGTTCCTCACGGATGACGAAAACAATGCTGTTCTTGAAAAGTGCGGGTGCGATACGGGCGACCTTCTTCTTATCGTCGCGGCAAAGAATTCCGTTGTATTCGACTCTCTCGGCGCGCTGAGGTGCCACGTCGCAAAAAAGATGGGTATTATCGACAAGTCAAAATACAATTTCCTCTGGGTAACAGAGTTTCCTCTTCTCGAATACAACGAGGAGGACGGGCGCTTCTATGCAAAGCACCACCCGTTTACAATGCCGATGCCCGAGGATATCGAAAAGCTCGACACGGCGCCGGGCGAGGTGCGGTCTGTGGCATACGACATCGTACTCAACGGAGTCGAGGTCGGCGGGGGCTCTGTCAGAATTCATGACGGAGACTTGCAGACGAAGATGTTCTCAGTGCTCGGAATCTCCGAGGAGGAGGCAAACAAAAAGTTCGGATTCCTTCTTGAGGCATTCAAATACGGCGTTCCCCCTCACGCGGGACTCGCTTACGGCTTTGACAGGCTTGTGGCTCTTATGCTCGGGCTTGAGGACATACGCGACGTTATCGCCTTCCCGAAGGTGCAGAACGCGTCGGAGCTTATGACAAAATGTCCCTCGGCAGCGGACCCCGCGTCCCTTGAGGAGCTGTCTATCGCCGTCACGAAAAGCGAAGATTCGGAATAATATAAAAATAAGAAAAACGGTTAAAAATCAAAAACCGCAAATAAATCGGGCAAAACCAATATCAGAAATATAAACAGAAAAAGCACTCTTTTCCGCATATGACCCTGCGGTCAAAGGTGCTTTTTCGCGCCGAGCGCCGACACGCGGCGCGGCGCAAAAAAAGAAACACCGAGAAAAACAGACATAAGAGATAAGATTAAAAGCAATAAGACTATAAGACTATAAGACTATAAGACAATAAGAAAATCATAAAGAACTAAAAGAATTATGTGTAAAAGACATAAAAATGACAGGGGCGGCGGGAGAAAAGCCGCGCTCGTATGGGGCTTTCTCGAAGGAAGCCGAATGCTTTTTCTGACGAGCGTTATTTTCGCGGCGCTGATGACTCTTGCGGACATGATAATACCGCAGATTATAAGAGCCGCAATCGACAACGCAATCGGCGGTCAGCCGCCGAAGCTTCCCGAATTTGTTATAAGAGCTGTCGACGCAATCGGCGGCTTTGAATATCTCGGGCGCCATCTTTACATAATGTCCCTCGCGCTGATGGCGGCCTCATGCGTCAGGGTAATATCGCAGTACATGTTCAGAGTGACGAATGAAAAGGCGTCGGAGACTCTTGTAAAGACAATGCGCGACAGAATCTTTTCCCACATAGAAAGACTTCCCTTTTCATGGCACATGAAAAACAAGACGGGAGATATAATTCAGAGGTGTACGTCCGACGTCGACATGGTGAGGAGCTTTGTATCGGAGCAGCTCGTTTCGATTTTAAGGCTCGTTATACTGCTTGTGATGTCAATAACCTTTATGCTCTCGATGAACGCGCCTCTTACCTTTATCGCGATAATACCGACCCCGTTTATAATCGCCTACTCCTTTAAATTTCACAAAAAGATAAAGGAAGGCTTTAAGGAGTGCGACGAGAACGAGGGAAAGCTGTCCGCAATTGCGCAGGAAAATCTGACCGGAGTCAGAGTCGTGCGCGCCTTCGGAAGGGAGCGGCGAGAGAGAGACAATTTTGAAAAGCAGAACAAGTATTACACCTCGCTTTGGGTTCGCCTGTCAAGGGTGATGAGCAGGTTTTGGAGTACAAATGACGTTCTTTCGGGCGCTCAGGTGATGATGGTTGTTGTCGTCGGCGCGGTATTCTGCACAAGAGGACATATGACGGCCGGCGAGTACGTCGCATTTATTTCATACAATTCCCTTTTGGTGTGGCCCGTCAGGGCTCTCGGCAGAATGCTCTCCGAAATGAGCAAGGCGGGTGTTTCGATTGACAGAATACAGTACATTATGGACTCAAAGGAAGAGAGCGACTCCGAGAACCCGAAAAAACCCGATATGAGCGGTGACATCGTTTTCGAGCACGTAAGCTTCGCCTACGACGGCGCGCCTCAGATGCTGCATGACATAAGCTTTACAATGAAGGGCGGAACGACTCTCGGTATCCTTGGGGGAACGGGCAGCGGGAAATCGACAATGATGATGCTGCTCGACAAAATGTACGACATTGCGCTGGATAGCGGGAGAATTACGATTGGCGGGGTCGATATTCGCGAAATCGAGACCGAATATCTCAGGAAAAACATAGGAATGGTGCTTCAGGAGCCGTATCTGTTTTCGAGAACGATAGCGGAAAACATCGGGATAACAAAGCCCGATATCACACTCGGCGAGATAAGGGAGGCGGCGCGCGCCGCGTGTCTCGACGAGACTGTAAACAGCTTTTCAAAGGGATACGACACCTTTGTCGGAGAGCGGGGTGTTACCCTCTCGGGAGGACAGAAGCAGCGCGCCGCGATTGCGCGCACTCTGACTCAGAACACGCCGATTATGATATTTGACGATTCCCTTTCTGCCGTTGACACAGAGACTGACGCGAAGATAAGAGCCTCACTCGAAGCAAAATTCGGCAGCGCGTCGATAATACTTATCTCTCACCGCATAACTACCCTTTCAAAAGCCGACAAAATCCTTGTGATCGAGGGAGGAAGGATAACCGAGGAGGGGACGCACGACGAGCTGAAATGCGCCGACGGCATATATCGGAAAATATACGAAATACAGTCGGGTACGGGCATGGAGGCGACGGCATGAAAAGAGCTGAAAAGAAAAAAGAAATAAAAGAAATAAAATCAAATAAAAAGAGCGAGGAAAAGCAAAAGGGGCTTCCCTTTTTCGGAGTGGGAAAGATAATCCCGTTTATGAAGAGATACCGCCGTAAGATTGCCGTTATGATTTTCTGCGGTCTTTGCGGGAGCGCCTTTGACATTATGATTCCTCTTTTCCAAAGGTACGCGTTGAACCACTTTGTCGCGGGAAATACTCTCGACACTCTCGCGTATTTTATCGCGTTTTATATAGTTTCGATTATCGCAATGGGCGCCGTGAACTACGTATCGTGCGCCGACGCGATGGAAATTGAGGTGAGCATAAACCGAGACCTTCGAAACGCGGCATTTTCACACCTGCAAACTCTCTCATTTTCATATTTCAATCAAAACAGCGTCGGGTACATACACGCGAGAATAATGAGCGACACGTCGAGAATAGGCTCTCTCGTATCATGGACGATGATGGAAGGAGTATGGCACGTGTCGTACCTTGTCGGAGCGATTTTCGTCATGATGGCTGTGAACATGAAGCTCGCGCTGCTTGTCGTGTCGATAGTTCCTCTCGTCGTCGTTATATTCTCTTTCTTTCAGAAAAAGCTGATACGGATAAACCGCGAGGTGCGCGAGCTGAATTCCAAAATAACGGGAAATTTCAACGAGGGCATAACGGGCGCAAAGACGATAAAATCCCTTGTAATAGAGGAAAAAATGGAAAACGATTTCACACGCGACACCGCGGCGATGAAGAAAAAGTCAGTTCACGCGGCGAGGGTCAGATGTCTGTTTTCCGTCTCGATGAACCTTGCGTCCTCGCTTGCGCTCGCAATCGTTCTCTGGCGCGGCGGGTATATCGCGAAGAGTGAAATCGGCACTTTCTCGATGTTCATGTCCTATGCCGAGGGAATGATGGAGCCTGTCAGGTGGATAATAGACTCGATATCGAGCCTTATCACGACTCAGGTCAACATAGAAAGGCTCTCGCGTCTTCTTGAGACAAAGTCCGACGTTTCGGACACAAAAGAGGTAGTTGAGGTATACGGAGACGTTTTCGAGCCGAAAACGGAAAACTGGGAGGAGATAAAGGGCGATATAGAGTTCTGCGGAGTGGATTTCAAGTATCCCGACGGCGACGAATACATACTGAAGGATTTTAATTTAAAGATTCCTTTCGGGACAAATATCGCGATAGTCGGCGAGACGGGCGCGGGGAAGTCGACTCTTGTAAATCTGATTTGCCGTTTTTATGAGCCGACAAGCGGAAAAATACTGATTGACGGAAGGGACGCGAGAGAGCGCTCCCAGCTCTGGCTACACTCGGCACTCGGTTACGTGCTTCAGACCCCGCATCTTTTTTCGGGGACTGTAAGGGAGAATCTGCTGTACGCTAATCCCGCGGCGAGCGACGAGGAAATAGAGCGCGCAATAAAGCTCGTTTCCGCCGAGAGCGTCGTTTCGAAGCTTGAAATGGGACTTGACACCGACGTCGGCGAAGGCGGCGACACGCTGTCAACCGGTGAAAAGCAGCTTATCTCCTTTGCAAGAGCGATTCTTGCCGACCCGAAAATAATAGTTCTTGACGAGGCGACGGCGTCTGTCGACACGATAACAGAGAAAAAGATACAGTCTGCAATCGACACCGTGATAAAGGGCAGAACGTCTGTCGTCATAGCGCACCGTCTGTCGACGGTTACAAACGCGGATATTATTCTCGTTGTAAAGGACGGCAAAATTATCGAGCAGGGACGCCACCGCGAGCTGCTCGAAAAGAAAGGACACTATTACAGTCTCTACACGCGCCAATACGAGGACGAGGCGACAAGCGCCCTGCTCGGCGACGCCGTGTGATATGTTTATCTGCTAAAACAGTTTGCGGGGGAAGCCTTTCAGAAGGCTTCCCCCGCAAAATTCATTTTCGGTATTTCATATTTTCAGAATTTTTTATACAGATATACTAACTCTTAATTTTATCGCGTCATAACAATTGCATTATCTGAAATGTGTGACTGCATAATCCGCTATGTACTCATCTAAAGTTATACTTGTACCGTCCATATATTCAATAACAATTTGCTTAAAATGTATTGTACCGTTGAAGGTTGGGTTATAAAAAATTGCATCCCAGTGTATTTGGCCGCTTGATGTCCCCGGTTCAAGCGGTCCCGTGTATGTTAATCTTGCCGACTTATAACCCCCTATCTGATTCTCTATGACATCACCTACCGCATTGTAAAACTCCATTTCAAGCTTAATATATTTAATTGTTTTATTCGTTGATTTATTAACAAATGTCATCCATTGTTCTATTCCGTCCAACGAATTAATTCTATATGTCGAACTCGTAATGTCAAGAATATTAGGTACATCCTCCATAGTTACAACGCATATACCGCATCTTGTACAAATATAATCTACAAAATCATGACCCAGAGCATCCCCTTCGGTTTTTCCGCACCTGCTGCACTTTTTAGGTGATGTACATGTAGCGGAATCCCACGAATGAGAAAGCGGTGAACCTGTTGTTTCCCCGCATTTTGAACACTTTTTCGGGGTTGTACATGTCGCCGACTGCCAATTATGCGATGAAGGCGGAATCTCTTCGGTAAATGTTTGTTTGCAAATTAAACACGTATGTTCCCTTTCGCCGCTTTCGGTGCATGATTCCTTTTTTACGATACGCCATTCATCAAAGTTGTGCTCATGGGTATAATATGAAAAAGTAATTATTACTGTCAGGCTTATTAAAATCGCTCCTATAGTTATAAAAATCGCTTTGAGCGCTTTTTTCCCTTCTTTTTTTCAAAAAGGTTTTCGTCATATGGGATTCTTGAAATATTATCTACATTGAAATTACCGTTCCCGTAAGCTCCGAAATCAGAATTATTTTGAAAAAACTCATTGTTAATTGAATTATTTAAATAATTTGAATTGTTCGGTATATTTGAATTATTTGAAACATTATTGTTTTCCGTCAAATCATCATTTTGCTTATATGCGCGGTCTATATTCTCCGTCTGACCGCCGTTTTCTTTTTTATCTTCTTTATCTTCATTCATAGCGCGTCACCTTATTTTAAATTACTATTTAATGGCAATTATAATTATCTGAACCAAAAATACAAATAATGACAGTATTTATAATGTCGGGTTTAGTCAGTACGGTCAATAACTGCGCTCCGAATTTCACTATCGTTTATTTTTCCGCAGCCGTTGTATCCACATTAAAACATTATGTCAATTTTAAAACAACAGAGTTTTTTAAATTGACCGACAGCCTCTCAGGGTAGAACGCGCGCCGTTTTACGGCGAATTCATAAACAATCGGGATAACTGATGTTTCTGAACAACACATCATACCCTGATTATACTGTCTGTTTAATATTCCATAGGTATTTTTATAAATACATCGGAAAAAGCTCGTTTTAATAATATATTAAGGACGAAATATATGACCAACTGATAATTGAAATTACCAAGCTGATTATAAAGGAAATCAAAGCTGCCGTGCCGTATGCTTTAGCTGCATTTGGCGTTGAGTCATGTTTTACAATCCAAAGTATAAGTCCGACAATCGGGAACAAAACACTTACAACAATCAAACCTGCACTGGCTTTATCATAATAATAATCCTTTGGCGCTGTCGTTTCGTTTGTTACCGAACGTCCGCAGTGAATGCAAACGATCGCATCGTCATTGATTTCTTTTCCGCATTTTTGGCAAAACTTCATTCTGCTATCCTCCAATAAATAAAGATATTTGTAATTTGTAAGCGAAATAACGTGTGCGCTTTTTTACAACATAATCGGTATTATGTTGTAAAAAAGAAATGTTCTAACGCATATTTGCTGACGGTATGTACCGCGAATCCACTCTAAAAAACGAAAAGAGCATGGAAAAAAAGCCCGCATGATAAATTTTAAAAAATTTCCGACAGCGGACTTCTGTTTTTGCGCCTTTTTTCTCGAATTATATCAAAAAACTTTTCTTTTTGTACATTTTTCGGCAAATTATATTGACATTTATAGGCCCGAATGTTATAATTCACTATGTAATCGGAATAAATAATTTTCTTTTTACAACATAATACCGATTATGTTGTAAAACGCTTTCGTTCGGACATATGTCCGAGCTTTTTTATATTACAAGACGCATTTTTTCCATTTTGCGGCTGTGTTCCGCGCCTGTTGAAATAATATATATCCTCGTTGTATTTATACTGCTGTGCCCGAGAATGTCGGCAAGCTTTGCGATATCCTTTTCCGCCTCGTAAAATGTCCTTGCAAACAGGTGGCGCAGATTGTGCGGGAACACTTTTTCCGGCTCGACATTCGCTTCGGTGCAAAGACTTTTCATCTCTCGCCATATATTCGAGCGGTCAAGCTCTTTTCCACTTCGTGTAACAAAAAGCTGACCGGACGTTATTTTTTGCTCTTTCATATAAGAAATAAGCATTTTACGAAGAGGGCGGACGATGAATACCGTCCTTATTTTGTTTTTACAGCAAATCTCCGCCTGACCGCACAGTACCGCCTCCGCCGTTATAAACCGAATTTCGCTGACCCTCAGCCCAAGCGCGCACAAGACCTGCAATATTAAGCCGAGCCTGCGGCGTCCCTTTTGTCTTGCTGTTTTTACAAGACTGATATACTCCGCTCTTGTTATTTCCTTCTTTTCGGCGCAATAGGTCATTTTCTGCGTTTTAATATGCTTTACGGAAAGCTCTTCCCGTCCGATAAAGCGAAAAAAAGAATTAAGCGACGCTAAGATTGAGTTCACGCTTGACGCGGAATATATCTCTTTGATATACGCTTTATATTTCAAAACAAGCTCCCTTGTGATTTTACTTTTTTTCGCATATAAAAAGAATTTTCTCACGTCACGCATATATTTTGATACGGTAGCGCGGCTTTTTTCATGTTCTGCAAGATACTTTTCGTATTTATTCAACAGTTTTTCACGGTTCATTTTATTTTCTCCTTTTATTTTTCTGTCTGTGATTTTTGCTGTTTTGCAGCCATATGTAATTATTATAAACACATGACGGAAAATCAGGCGCCGTTTTAGAAAAACAGTTGATTATATTAAGGTGAGGAGAGTCGAACCGCATCGGTTTTCGCCGGCGTCTTCGCGCTCATGCGGCGTCAAAGCCCTTGACAATACGATAGTATTCTCTGCGGGCTTTTCCTTGCCTGAACACAAATCCGCTCGGTGAAAACTGCCTCGGCACTTCACGCAAAAACAAATTCAGAAAATTTTCGAGGGATTTTGCGTGCGGACGAGAAAGCCTTGCTTGTCGCAAGGCGACGAGGACAATCGTGAAATCACCGAAAAAAGCCTGCGTGAGGCGGTGTGGCTCGGCTCTCCTCACCTTAAGGCGAGGGGAGTTATTCAAATGCCAAACGCAAAAACGGGCACACCGAGGTGTGTCCGTTTTTTGCGTTATACAGTTTAATTTTTATATTTTTATGACCCTTATGATGCCGTCCATTGAAATTATCTTTGAAATAATACTGTCGGAGATTTCTTCGACGTCAAGAAGCGTGCAGGCGAAGTCCCCTTTTGAGCGGTTCGCGAGGTTTTCGATGTTTATATTGTGCTCCGAAAGAGATGAGGAAATATGAGATATCATATTCGGGATATTCTTATGGAGTATCACAAGACGTACAGCTCCGGGTGTTTCGGGCATTGAAACGGACGGATAGTTTACGCTGTTTTTGATGTTCCCTTTTTCAAGATAATCAATAAGCTCGTGCGCCGCCATAACAGCACAGTTGTCCTCGGACTCGGCGGTAGACGCGCCGAGGTGGGGAATCGTAATTATTCCCTTGCAGCCGACAGTGTCCTCTGTCGGGAAATCGGTCACGTAGCAGGATACCTTACCGCTTGCGATTGCCGCCTTCATATCGTCCGCGCAGACAAGGTCGGCGCGGGAGAGGTTTATAATCTTTACGCCGTCCTTCATCATCGAAAGGGTTTCGGCGTTTATCATATTCTTTGTTGTGGGAGTGGCGGGAACGTGAAGGGTTATGTAGTCGGCGTTCTTATAAATCTCCTCATAGGTTTTCGCCTGATTTATGGAGCGGGAAAGCCCCCATGCCGCCTCGATTGTGATATACGGGTCGCATCCGAGAACATTCATTCCGAGGCTTTTCGCGGTGTTCGCGACCATTCCGCCTATCGCGCCGAGTCCGATAACACCGAGAGTTTTTCCCGATATCTCGCATCCCGCATATGTGCTCTTCCCCGCCTCAACGGACTTCGCGACGTTTTCGGTCAGCATGTTTGCCCACTGAACTCCGCCGATTATGTTTCTCGACGCGAGAAGCAGCGCGCACACGGTCAGCTCCTTTACTCCGTTCGCGTTTGCGCCGGGAGTGTTGAATACCACTATTCCCTTTTCGGCGCATTTGTCGACGGGAATGTTGTTCACACCCGCGCCGCAGCGCGCGATTGCGAGAAGATTTTCGCCGAACTCCATGTCGTGCATTCCCGCGGAACGGACCATTATGGCATCGGGGTTCTCGGCCTCAGCGGAGCACTTGTATCCTTCGCCGAACACCTCGAGTCCGACGGGAGCTATTTTATTGAGAAGTTTTATATTTTTCATTGTGCCTTACTCCGTAAAACATTTAAGAATAGGTAAATACTGTAATTACTAAATAATAAAAGAAACGTAAAGCGCTTGCGGAAAAGAGACGCGGCGTATTACTTTTTGGGATTCTCTGCGGCAAACTTTTTCATGAATGCGACAAGCGCCTCGACTCCCTCATAGGGCATTGCATTGTATATCGAAGCTCTCATACCGCCCACGCTGCGGTGACCCTTGAGGTTTTTAAGGCCCGCGGCGTCCGCCTGCGCGGCAAACTTTTTGTCGAGCTCGGCGTCGCCCGTCACAAATGTGACGTTCATCATGGAGCGGCTCGATTTCTCGACGGGCGCGATGTAGTAATCCTGACTGTCAAGATAATTATAGAGCAGAGCCGCCTTTTTCTCGTTCATCTCTTTCATTTTTTCAAGGCCGCCGATAGAGAGTATCCACTCGTATACAAGCTTCGCTATATATATGCACCAGCACGGAGGAGTGTTGTACATCGAGTCGTTGTCCGCCATTGTCTTGTAGTCGAGCATTACGGGGGTATCCTCGCGCGCGTTTCCGATAATATCGTCGCGTACAATCACAACAGTAAGACCCGCGGGCGCCATGTTCTTCTGCGCTCCGGCGTAGATAAGGGCAAACTTTGACACGTCGACAGGCTCGGAAATAATGCAGGAGGACATATCCGCAACAAGAGGAATGTCACCGGTATCGGGAACCGTCGGATATTTTGTTCCGTATATCGTGTTGTTGTAGCAGACGTGGACGTAATCTGCATCGGCTCTGAACATATCCCTTGTTATTTCGGGAACGCGGGAGAAGTTCACGTCCTTTGAGGACGCGGCGGCAACAACGTCGCCGTACTTCTGCGCTTCCTTGTACGCCTTTGTCGAGAACTGACCCGACAGTACGTAGTCCGCCTTCTTATTTTTATTCATCAGGTTGAGAGGAACCGCTGCAAACTGAGTTGACGCTCCGCCCTGAAGGAAAAGAACCTTATAGTTGTCCGGTATGTTCATAAGCTCGCGAAGTCTTGCCTCGGCGTCCTTTATGATTTTGTCGTACACGGGAGAGCGGTGGCTCATTTCCATTACGGACATTCCGCTGTCGCCGTAGCACATAAGCTCGGACGCGGCTCTTTCAAGCACCGGTACGGGGAGCATCGAAGGACCCGCCGAAAAATTGTAAACTCTGTTCATTTGTGTGATTCCTTTCAACTGCTTATTTTCGCTTTGCTAAATATTATACACCGATAAAATTTATGTGTCAATTACAAAGTTGTATAAAAATACGCTTTTTTCCCGTCGATAAATATATATTTTGATACGGCTCTATTGACAATCAAAAATTTTTTTGATAAAATTGTGTGGCAAAAGAAGGCGGGGGCGCTCTCACCTCTTCCCGCTCAGCGCTTATCGCATAAAATGCCGAAGGCATAAAAATTCCGCATAGAAAATTCATAACCGCTTATCGGGGTGTGGCGCAGTTGGTAGCGCGCGACGTTTGGGAGCGTGACACCGTGCGCTCATGACATTCCGGCGTCATTCCAAAAAAGCCTGACACACGGCGACTTTTCGGTTGTGCGGATCGCTTAAAAAACGGCAAAAAC
>CANRNZ010000008.1 GCA_947632135.1 uncultured Clostridia bacterium | reverse complement strand
TGACCCGTCGCGGCTATTTCCTGCGTTTTTGTGTCGCCGCACTTCGTACAGGTCGACGTCTCGACTCCCGCCTCGGTACATGTCGCGGGCTCTGTTACGACGTAGTCACCGTATTCGTGACCCGTCGCGGCTATTTCCTGCGTTTTTGTGTCGCCGCACTTCGTACAGGTCGACGTCTCGACTCCCGCCTCGGTACATGTCGCGGGCTCTGTTACGACGTAGTCACCGTATTCGTGACCCGTCGCGGCTATTTCCTGCGTTTTTGTGTCGCCGCACTTCGTACAGGTCGACGTCTCGACTCCCGCCTCGGTGCAGGTCGCGGGCTTTGTTACGACGTAATCGCCGTATTCGTGACCCGTCGCGTCAATTACAAGGACATCGAACTCACCGCATACCTCACAGGTGGCGGTTTCCTCGCCGGGCGAGGTGCATGTGGGCGCCTTGGTCTGAGTATACGTACCGAACGAATGACCTAACGCGGGAATGGGGTGAACCACCCTGTCGCCGCATACGGAGCAGATGTCGGCATCGAAGCCCTCTTCGGTGCAGCTCGGAGCTTTGTAATCCGCAGTGCGGTCATATTTGTGACCTGTCGCATGGATAACGTGGCCCTGAGTAAGCTGAGTGCCGCACTCCCCGCACTTGGTACCGAGTACGTGACCGTCCTTGGTGCAGGTGGCATTCTCATCTTCGGTATAACCGTTTTCCGGAATCTTTTCGATTTTTTCGGTCGGATGGGTACATGCTTTGGGAACCAAAGTCGTGCTGCCATCTGTCTTAACAGTCGTCGGCACAAAGGTGACGCTAAGAACATCGGTGAATTTGAAATCCTTTCCGGCTGTTACCGTATAGGTGCCGTCCTCATTGGGCTCAAGCGCCTTGCCGCCGACTGCGACGGTGTCGACAACGTATCCGTCGTCGGGTTTGACCGTGAAGGTCTTGCTCTCGTCGTCGTTGAACTTTATGTTGCCGTTCTCGCCGAGAAGCTCGACGTCGTCCAAAAAGACGGAGCCGTTGGCGCTCTCAACCGCAACAAGGGTGTTTCCTTGGGGTTTTTCTGCGGAGTCGCTTTGGAATGCCACAATTTCAAACGGAGAGAAAGAATTGCACATGATAACCATGCCGTACGGGGTGGGAATCAGTTCGATCTCCTCTACGCTTACAATGTCGTCGCCCCACTTGTGACCGGGGTTGGCGGAATTGCCGCAGTCGCGATCCTCGTTGTTTTCTTCGCAGCGGGTGAAGTGGTATGCCTTCAACTCCACATTGCCGTCCAAAAAGTCCTCATAGGTCACTCCGTCGGGGTAGCCGACCTGAACACGCAGGGACTCGCCGGGCTTGAGGTTCACCGCAGGGCAGATGCGGTTGAAGTTGATTTCCAAGACTGACTTGCCGAGCACTTCTCCCTCGGGCATTTCGACCTCGTCGCTTGCCTCAAGAGCGCCGTCTATTTTTTCAAACTCCTCGCGGTTTCCGGATCCCGGGCTATTATCCTCTACGACGAGCATGAGCCTGCCGTTCAGACCGCTGGTGTTCATTTCGGACTGAAGCGCGTTGAGAATATCCGGGTCGGTATTTCCGTTTTCAGCCATTTCGGCCAAATTCAAATTCTCCGGAGCGTCAAGAAGAGTAGGCTTTCCCCAAAGGTTCCAGTCAATACCCTGACTGCGGTAGCAGGCGGGACACAGACCAGGAACGGCGCAAACGACGCCGAAGGTATTGGGGAATTTTTTGGAGCGGGAGCCTACGACGCCCTCGATTTGGAAGCTGTATTCGGTAATGTCATCCTGCCACATATCGGAGGCGCGGAAGTTGAAGGAGACGCCGTCGATTTGGCAACCGAGCTCCACGTCGCAGACGTGGTCGGCGCTGCCGTTGGCGTTGCGGCACTTTGACATATCGTCGGCGCAGACATAGTGCCATTCAAAGTCAACGTAGCTGTTTGTGTCTGCGTCCATATCCACATAGAGATCCTTGTCGGTGTCAAAGGGCAGCTCGCCGGCTATAGTTACATATTTATCGTGACCGGGGTTGTGCAAATCCTCCTGAATGGTCGTATAACGTACTCGAACAGGTTTGGAGGCCGCCTCCGCGGTATTGTCGACGAAGGCGTCGACGGTGCTCGGTTGGTCGGGAAGCGGATGATACAGCACGTCGTCAAATGTCACGTCAAAGCGGTAGTTATATCCCGCCGTCGCCTGAGCGTTAGGAATAGGGGTTTGGCTGAAAACATACGGAGCCGCCTCATAGTCGGAGTTGGCATTGTAGAGCATGCCGGTTTGAGCTATGATCTCATCATCAGTGCCGCCGAAGTATCCGGCATAAGGATTCTGTGTGAGGTAGCTCGTTTTCGGGTCATCGGTCCAACGGTCATAACCCTCGGGCTCGCGAGTGGTGACAGCCACCTCCACATATTCACAGGTAGCCGTATATACGTGAAGTCCGTCGGGACCGTCGCCGAAATACTGATTGTTTCCGACAAGGATTGTTGTTGCGGCGGCATAATACCATTCATTCATGGCGTTCACGGTGCCGTCCTCATGATAATCGTACATCTTGAGCAGGAAATACAGACCGTTTTCGGCCGCCTTTTTCATGTTCATTCCTTGGAAGGTCACTGTGAATACGCCCGCGGGGGTGCCTTCCTCCATGGAGCCTTTTCCGGCGGTGTATTCCACCTTTAAGCCGTCACTACTGCCGTAGGCCGTAGAGCCGTTGTAGCTTGACGTCTCCAAGGTAGGGTATGTAAACTCGAATAGTCCGGTGGATACATACCCCGAGGGATGCCAGTACTCGCCGATAACATTCTGACCAACAAGCAGGTAGTTTGTGTTCTCTTTGCCGTCATTGCCTTGGGTAGTCGTGTCACGTTTGCCTGTATAGTCGGCGGAAACGGGGTCATCCCATGTGGCGTCAACGGCGTACCAACGTTCTTTGCCGTCATTGTCGGGAATGTTCACGGCGTTCCACATATGATCCTCGGGCGTGCCTTTTGTCTGAAGACCGTGTATGAGCACGCTCTCGATGCCGAGTTTCGTAAGGCACATCTGCATTGAGCGGGCATATGCCTCGCAGACGCCCTTTTGAGTTTCGAGAGCGTAGATCGTGCGGATGAAAAGTCCTTCATTGCCCGAGCAGTCCGTCTCATAGCGATAACTGAGCCCCAAAGTGATTTGGTCATGAACCGAGCGCACAAGCGCCGCAATCTTGTCGCTCTCGGTGTATGTTCCCTGAGCGTTGGCAGCGTCAGCATCCGAGCGCGCTTTTTCAACTATGGCGTCAATCTTATCGTTTATCTTTTGATCCATCTGTTCAACGGACATATCGTTTAAGGTGATGTTCTCCTTGCCGGCAAGCAGGTATGTAGGTCCTCGGCCGGGGCCGATGAGAACATGGTATTCATCGTTTTCCGCCGTGGCGCGGAAAGTGAGATATCCGGAGTCGATCCACCAAATCTCGGGATGATCCAGATCCAACGCGTCCTTGGCGGCTGTAAAATCATTGAAAATGTCCTTGTTGCCGCCGACATAGTCACGAACGGCGGCGTCGTCAATGCCGTTCACGTCCATAAGGTCTATCAAAGCTGTACCGTTGAAATACTCGGTCTTTCTTTCGCCGGTAAATTCTTCGTAGAGCTTTTCGTAAATCGCCTGTGCGCGGGTGTTTAACTGGCGATAGAAATAGTCGGAGGTCGGTGACTCAGTCTCCCGAACGATGTCCGCGGAAAACAATGCGATGGTGAGCATGGAAGCAAGCATCGTTAAGGAAAGGGCAAGAGATAAGATTTTTTTCGTCCATTTCATCGTGTTCACCTCATTTTTTGTTTTTTTTTAATTTTTAATTGAATCAATTGAAAAGCTTTTTATCGAAAGGTACTCCTGTTTTTCTCGGTTATTATCGGAAAAATCGAGTCCTCGGCGGCGCTTCTGTCTTTCAGCCCGATTTTTTCGGCGTTTTCGGGAATTTTATAAATCCCGCATGCACGATGCGCGGTCTGCCGCTCGGTAATTCCTCGCGCTACGCTCGGACATCTTTTATATCACCGCAATTTCTTTGACCGATAAACCGCTCGCGACGCACCTCCCTCTACCGCTTTATATTTTTACGGTACATCAAATTATGGCAAAAAGAACAATTCCCGTGATTATTCCGCGATTATTCCGTGATTATTGTAACACAAATCAAATAGAAAAGCAATAGGTATTTACCTTTTGTGTTGTAATAAATGAATAATTTGTAAAGAGCGAATCACAAGATAAATCCCTCGGTGAAATTTGCTTTGGGAATTCTCCATGTTTGTGAAGCTGTACGTATGCGGGATAATCGACGTGCGGCGCGAACCGTCGAACGCTTTTTCTTGACTCAGAAGCCGAGGAAAAAGCTTTGGAAAAAGAACGCGTATCGGAGCTTTCGCGCTCTGCGGAGCGCGACGAGGGCTCTGCCCCTCGACCCCACCGCCTTTTTGAGCCACTCCCCACAAAAGCAAAGCTTTTGTGGGGACCCCAAGGGCAAGGCGGGCGAAAACTTTTGTGTTGGGTAAGTGCGAACTTTGAAAAAGGCGGGCGAAAACTTTCCGAACAAGTTCGTGCGGACTTTATTCCCCGAGGCCGAGTATTTTCGCCGCCTTTTTGAAATTCTCCGGCGGCGGCGCGTAAAACTCCATCTTCTCCCCCGTCGTCGGGTGGCAAAACTCAAGTCTTTCCGCATGCAGCATCTGCCCCTCAAACAGCGCCTTGTGCTGTCTCTCAAACTGCGTTTTGTCTCCGCCGTACAATATGTCCCCGAGCACCGGGTGCCCGATCGACGCCATATGCACCCTTATCTGGTGCGTTCTTCCCGTCTCAAGGCGCATCCTTGCAAGTGTGAATCCGTTATTTTCTTCGACGACCTCATAGTGTGTGACGGCTTCCCTTGCCCCTCTTTCTCCTACTGCCCCGTACACCGCCATTTTCTTTCTGTCGCTGATGTGTCTTGCAATCGGCTTTGATACGGTTCCTCTTTCTTCGCGGAGCCGTCCGACAAGTATTGCGACGTACTCCCTTTTCATTGTATGCTCCTTTAGCTGCTCGGACAGCGAAACGTGCGCCCTGTCGTTTTTCGCGGCGGCGATAAGTCCCGTTGTGTCTTTATCTATTCTGTGGACTATTCCCTGACGCGCGACCCCGCCGACGCTCGAGAGGCTGTCGCGGCAGTGGTACAAAAGCGCCGAGACAAGGGTCCCTTCGGTATGCCCCGGCGCGGGGTGTACGACCATTCCGGACGGTTTATTTATGACTATCACGTCGTCGTCCTCGTACACGACGTCAAGCGGTATATTTTCCGCCTCGACTTCGCACTCCTCATCCCTCGGCAGGACAACAGAGATTTCGTCGCCGCTGCGAATTTTATAATTCTTTGCAATCTTCTCTCCGAAAACGCTGACGTTTTTGTCCTCAAGGAGGCGACCCGCTCTGCTTCTTGTTATCTCCAAGGCCTCGGATAAGAAAACATCGGCGCGGACGCCGACGTTTTCACCGTTTGCCTTCAGTGTGATTATTTCCTCGTTCATTTCACAACCTGTTTCAAAACCTGTTTCACAACCTGTTTCACAACCTGCTTCAAAATACGTTTCAAATTCTCTTCTCGGAGTTTATTTACCGATTATTTACCGATTACCTCATTTTCCCGTCCGTCGGCGCTCTCTACTGTTTGCTTTTTTTGCCCTCGCCTCTTTTATCTCGTCCGCTATGAGCGCCGCGATTATCATACAGCATCCGACACAGACGAAAATATCCGCGACGTTGAATATGCAGTTGAAGGGAAAGAAGTTTACCGCAGTGACGTCGATAAAATCGACCACCCTGCCGCTCTCAAATCTGTCAATGAGGTTTCCGACTCCGCCTCCCGCGACCATTGAAAGAGACGCTCCGAGAAGCGCGCCGACCTTTTTTGACGCCGCAAGGTAGACGGCGAGCGCCGCAACGGCGACACAGGAGATGCTCATAAAGACCCATCTGTTATCAGCGAGTATTCCCGCGACGGCGCCTTTGTTCAGCACGTATGTGAAATTCAGGACTCCCGGAATTACCGTGACGCTGTCCCACTCTTTTTCAAAAAAAGACGACGCCGCGTACTTTGTCACCCTGTCAAGAATTATGCACAGTACAAAGATTGCCGCGAACAAAAGCTTTTTCGGCAGGACTGTTTTTTTTTGACTTTTTGAAATATTTTGCTCGTTCATGTCATTCATATCAAATTCATTAAAAATACTGAAATATACCGAAAAATCTCCGTCAGCCGTCGTCCTCTGTCACGGAGTCGTACGCGTCCCTTATGACAGACTGCTTTTTATTTCTGCGTCCCGAGGACTTTGAGTTTTCCCTCGCGTTGTCAATCGCGCTCTCGATATCAAATCCGAACGAACCGACCGTCCCCGTAAGGACCCCGTCCTCGGACGACGGGTAAAATTCCTCGTCGTTCTCGTTGTAAAACTCGTCGACGTCGTCGTCATCGACAAAATCGGGCATATCGGCTCTGCCGAGTTCAAAGCCGTCGCTTTCGCCCTCGCCGTTTGCGTAGGGAATATATTCGTTTATTTCATTCCCGTCAGATACGTTTTTCTCGTTTTTCTCGTTTTTCTCGTTATTATCATTATTATTTTCGGAATTTTCGGAATTTTCGGGATTTTCGAAATCGGGCACTACATTTGCTTCCGTTTCGGCATTAGATTCGGCTTTCGTTTCCGAATCTTTTTCCGAATCTTTTTCCGAATTTTTTTCTAAATCGTTTTCCGAATCGTTTTTAAAATCCTCGCGGGAGCCGTCCGTTTTTTTGTCCGCGGTGTCCCCTCTCTTTATTCTCTCTATTTCGAGAGCCAATTCCTCGCTGATTTTGCCGTCATATCCGACGTCGCTCATCATGGCGTCGAAATCCGAGAGCTCATCCTGCGACAGCGCGTCCTTTTCCGACGCGCCCGCCGCCTCGGCAAGAGCGTTTATCAGCCGTATATGCTCCTTGTACATATCGAAAATGCGGCGGCGAAATTCGAACATTTCTTCTTTTGCGGCGTTGTAAACGCGCTTTTGCTCCTCGACCCGCCGTGACATTTCCTCGACTATGCTGCCGCACTGGCCGCTCGTTCTCATTATTATGTGAGCCGCCCTGCTTTTCGCGTCGGAAATTATTTTTTCACCGTCGCGCTCAGCGCGCGCGTAAAGCTCCTTTACGCGCTCCTCGTTCTTTTTATACTCTTCAATCTCCGAAAGAGCCCTGTCGAGCTTTTCTCTAAGCTCGTCGCATTCGTTTTTAAGCTCCTCGTTATCGGCGTTCATGTTGTATATATACTCGTCGACCTCAGCCGTATTATAGCCCCTGACGGAGTGTCTGAAAAGAATCTCGTCTCCGACGTCCGCCGATATGTTTTTTTCTCTGATGCCCATTGTGATATAATCCTCCGAAACAGATAAATTCGCGGCGTGGCGCGCCTTATGTCCCGCATCGTATCAGCGGCGTTTGTTTTTATTTTTTATTTTTTCTAACCGAAATTTTCCGCGAGAGCTTTTTATATATACTTTCTCGCGTCAAAGCGTATGCGCCCGCGTCTGTTTACCCCGCGGTCGCCGTCGTAGATAAATTTACCGTATCCTCTGACGGACAGTATGTCGCCCTTTTTTATCTCCCTGTCTGTTTTTGTCACCGGCGTGTAGTTTAGGCTGACGTCTCCCTTTTCGACAAGCTCCGCCGCCTCGCTCCTTGAAATCTTGCAGAGCGCGCGGACGACGCCGTCGAGCCTCAACGACATCACGGTGTCGCTTATGATTTCAAACTCCCTCGGCACTCTGAATTTTGTATCAAGGACGGCATGCTTTGTGCTGACCGATGATTTTCCCACTTTTTTCAGATTTTGAAGAATAAAGCTCTCGCTGCCCGACAGGACAAACACAAACGCCCCGTAGTCTCCCGTTACCGCGATATCCCCGACAACGTCGCGCTCGAGCCCGAGGGCAAGAAGCGAGCCGAGGTAGTCGCGGTGCCCTATCGGCTCCTCGTAGCCCGACGCCGATATTTCAACGGGGCGCACGGCGCCGCTCACCTCGCCCCCGTCGGCGCCCGAGGCGATTATATCCGAGAGCGCCTCCTCCCTTGCGGGGTCAAAGGCGCCGTCGAAGGATTCAAACGGCGCAAGCCAGTCCGGGAGCATGACGAGAATACGGCGCTCCGCCTCGGCGACGCCGCCCCAAAAAAAGCAGCGTCGGGCAGCGCCGACGCCGCAGAGGACGTCGTATGCCGCCGCCTGCTCGGCGGGAGTCAAAAAAGCGCTCGTTCTGACAGAGTACTCGGACGACTCGGCGAGGTCCTTTATTCTTCCGACAAACATATTTCCGTCGTTTGTTTTTCCTGCCACCGACTGCCTCCGATTTTTTAAAATCAGCGAATTTGCATGATTTGCATTTTTTAAATAAGAGCCGCAAGCGCGAAATTCAAAAATCCGCTGAGAATCATAAACAGAAAAAACGTCACCGTAAACGACAAATCAAGGGGGAAATTACGGACAAAGTTAAATCTGTTCATGACCCCTCTCACCGGGGAAATGAAAAATTCGGTCACGCCGACGATAAATCTCACGACGGCGCTCGACTCCCCAAACGCAGGGAACCAACTGAGCACAGCCCTTATAAGCATTAAAAAAGTTATAACGTCGATACAGACGTTAAGGGTCGTGAATATAACGTATATTACACTGTTCAATATTTTGTCTCCGATTTTCTCCGCTTTAAAAAGCCGCGGAGCTACACCTTACGGCATAGCTCGCGGAATTCTTTATCGGAATTAAAAATTTATATCTCGGCGTCAAAATTTTCAGCGGGGTCCTCTTCCTTCGGCTCCGGCTGCTTTTTCTTTTTGACCGTAATCTTCGCGTCGTCAACGTCGACGTTGTTGGGGGTTATGACGTAAGCCTTCGACGCCACCTTTTTAAGGCAGCCGTTGATGGAGTACGCGACTCCGAACATAAAGTCGATAATGCGGCGGGAGGTCACGTCGTCGGCGTCCTCGAGATTCAAAACGACGGTTCTCTTATTGAGAAGATGGTCCGCTATCTGCGGAACACTCTCAAAGGACTTCGGCTTCAGAACCTTCATCTCGATTGCGGCTCCCGAAAGGCTGATGCCGCCCATTGAGCCGACACCTCCGACCGGTGAGCCGACAGAGGAGTCGACCCCGGGCTGAGACATGCCCTGACCCTGCATCGGCGATGAGTCGGCGGATGCGTCGTCATAGCCGTTGAATTCTCCGTAATAATCGTCCTCGTAACCGTCGGAATAATTGTCCTCGTTTGCGGGCTTCTTTTTGAAATTATCCATAAATCCAAATGCCATCTCTTCAAAATCCTCCGAATTTGTTTTTTGTCTTTTATAAGATCGTCTATTTTCAGAATTCATTTTTAAACAGGTCCGTACATTCGCTTTCCGAAAACGGCGCTCCCGACCCGTACCTCGGTTGCTCCTTCCATGACGGCTTCTTCATAGCTGTCACTCATTCCCATAGATAATACGGGTTCAAGTATATTATATAGATACTTTTGATAAATGTCAAGGAATATCTTGTATGTTTTGTGAAAATATCTTCTGTAATCCGATTTTTTTTCGCAAACGGGCGCCATTGTCATGATTCCCGTCGGGCGAATGTTTTTGAAAACAGATATTTCCTCAAAAAATCTTTCGGCGTCCTCGGGCATGACTCCGCCCTTCGCCTCTTCCCTTCCGATGTTTATCTCGACAAGCACGTCGGACACGACGCCGAAAAGCGCCGACACTCTGTCGATTTCCGCGGCAAGCCTTACGCTGTCAAGGGATTCGATAAGAGACACGCGGCCCACCACGTTTTTTACCTTGTTTGTCTGAAGGTGACCGATAAAATGTATGTCGCAGCTGTCCTTTAAAAGGTCGTATTTCGACGTAAGCTCAGAGGCCTTGTTCTCGCCGACAAGAGAATATCCGAGCTCCCTTGCGGCATACAGTATGCTGTCCGTGTCGACTGTCTTTGTGGCAAGAAGAAGCTTCACGTCGGATTTTGACGGGCTCAGCTTTTTTGCCTCGTTTATCCGACTTACCACAGTCTCAAGGTTGTTTTTTATTATTTCCCGTTTTTCTTCCCAATTTTCTTTCGTTTTTTCATTTTCAAGGCTCATATTTCCACCTCAGCTTGCGGACGTTATGATTCTTCCGTCGCGAAGCCCCTTTCCCTTTACTATGATGCTCTCGTTGAGCCCGAGCCACTCATACCGACTCTCCTCGCTGTCCGTCGGCTCGCTCTCCGTTTCGAGCGGGGCAGTTTCGGTTTCAATCGGCTCGCCTATCTCGTTTGTCTCGACGGACTCCTCTTCTTTTTGCTCCTCGTGAGTCATTGCGACGATATAGCTGTTTTCGTAGTCGGTTAGCACGTCTATTTTTCTGAAATGGACAGTCTCCCCCGACAGAACGTATACTCCCATCTCGCCGTCAATCACGCGCACCGCGTTTTTCGGAACCTTGAAGCCCGTGTACTCCTCCTCAAGCAGCTCGTATGTCTGCATTGACGCAAAGTCGAAATTTGCGGGGATCTCGTCGGAGCAGAAGACCGCGACACCCATGCCGTTTGAGCCGAGCTGCGCGCTGTAGAGGGTCATTGTCACCTTTTGATTTCCGTTATACGGAAAGAAAAGAGTGTACTCCTCTCCGAGCGTTTTCTTCTTAATGTCGTCCGAGGTCGTCTCGAAGGCGAAATACCACCTGTTTTCAGTCACTATCTTGCCTGTGTTCGAGGGGGAATTCGGCGGGGAGCTTATCGCGCCGACAAATTTTTCGTATGTCAGAAAGTCGATTTGGGACGCGTCAAATATACTCTCGTACCCGTCGCACTCGGGGTAGTACCACCCCGCGCGGCTCGCGCCGACAATACTTCTTGCCTCGCCGAGGCGGGCGATAAGCTCTTCCCTTTCGGAAATCAGCGCGTTCAGCTGAGAGGACTGAGCCGAGGCCATTCCCGACGCAAGTCCTCTTTTGTTTATCTTTGTCAGCAAGTCGATTCGTCTTGACACCGCCTCGTTGTAGCGCCCCGCCGCAACGCTGCGGCTTATGTCGGTCATGAGCGAGTACACCTCGGAGTCGAGCTTTGACACGTCCTTTGTGCTGAGCTCTCCGCCGTTTGCCATCGAGGACAAGAGATTTATCCGCCGACTGAGCTCGTGAAGCTCGGACACAGTCGAGGAGTGGGCGTCGGAATATACTCTTGCGACCTCGCTGCCGACGGACACCTTCTCGCCGACGCTCACGCTCGGGACGACGCTCCCGCTCGCGGGGGAAAGCGGCTCGGACGTTCTGAATATGTAGCCCGTGCCCGAGCTTTTTATACTGACCGTGTAGGGGGCGGCGGTTTCAAATTCCATCGAAGAGGTCATCTTTCTCCACATCTGATATCCTATATAAACGATAAGCAGCGCGCAGAGAATAAACCCCAGTATTTTCAAAACGACGCTTTTCAGGTATTCCTTATCAAAGCTTTCAAGCATAATATCCTCCGTTCCCGTAAGGACGCGCTTTGCAAAAACAAATTTCTGCTTTTTCTTTTTTATTTTTCCGATATTTTTATTTTTCGTTTTTTACCGCCTTGCCCGATCGCATCATCTCAGAGCCTTATGACGTTCGCCTCGGGCGCCGCCTTTGACTCCGCGGCGCGGCAGGTGAAAACGAAGGACTGCGGAGCGTCCTTTGTAGAGAGAGCTCCGAGCATTCCCGAAAGGCGCTGCGCGTCCATTCTGGCAAAGCAGTCGTCGAATATCATAGGAGGAGTGTCGCCGCCGTACATCGTCTCGGCGAGGGCAAGCCTCATGCTGACGTAGGAAACGTCCTTCGTTCCGTCCGACAAAAAGTCGACGGGACGCCTTTCACCGTCGGCGTAAAACGACATCTCAAGGCTCTCGCCCGACGTCAGCTCGCCGTATTTTCCGCCGGTCACGTATCCCATTGTTTTCGACGCCTTTTTTACGATTTCGGGTATTACGTCGCCCCTCATTTTTTCGCCCGCCGTCTCAAGCGCGTTGTACGCCGTGACGAGAGCGTTATACTTGAATGTGAGCGAGGATATCGCGGCGTCAAGGCAGGATATTCTCGCGGCAATGTCGGCGGGGGACTCGCCCGCGGACCTCAGCGCGACGACCTTCTTTTCAAGCTCGCTCTTTCTCTGTCCGAGGGCCTTTGCCTGACTGTCCGCAAAATTTCTCGTGCGGAGCGTCTCGGCGTATTCCTCTTTCGTCATCGAGAGGACTTTCTCGCGGTCTATGCCGCACAGCGCCTCCCTCTCGCGCTCTCCCGCGTTTTCCCTGTCCGACACGCCGATTTCCGCAAGAAGCGCGCAAAGCCTGCCCTTTTCGTTTTCAAGCTTCGCGCTCATCGTCTCGCGCTTTTCGCAGACAGCCTCCGCCGCCTCCCTTGCGCGGGCGAGGACTGCCGTCTCGTCGTCATCGTCCGACAGTATGCCGAGCAGCTCGCCTATCTCGCGTGCCCTTGCCCTCTCTCTGTCGCCGCGTGAGCGCGCCTCGGTGATTACCGTATCTATCTGAGTTATTTTTTCAAGAAGTCTTCTTATGTACGTGTATTTTTCGTATTCCGCCTCGAGCGACTTACGGAGAGACTCAAAATCTGCGGCATTCCATCTTTCAAACAGAGCCTTCAGCCTTGCCCTTCTTACTCCGAAAAGGACAAAAAACGCCGCCGAAAGCAGAAGGAAAATCGCGCCCGCGGCAAGGGACGCAGTGTCAAGGTACGAAAAGGCGGAATTAAGCTCGCCGCCGAAGACAGCCCCCGCCGCGACAGCTCCGACAAAAACCGTGACAAGCCCCGCCGCAAGAAAGCCTCGCGAGCCTTTTTTCAGAGCGCGGGCGTATTTTATAATTTCGTCCGGCTCGTCGGGAATGCTTGACGCATCCTCGTTCTCGCATTTTTCCTCAAGCTCCGCCTTTTTCTCAAGAAGTGTCGCGACGTCCTGCTCCGTTTCCTCTATCGAGCTGCGGCAAATCTCTATTTTCGCGAGCAGGCTTCTGTCGATTTTAGAGTCGAGCGCGCCAAGCTCCTCAGTCAAAAAGGAGACGGCGCTCTCGCACTTTTCGATATCCTTAATGCGAAGCCCCATGCGCACGGCCTCGTACGCCTCGCAGAGAGCCGTAAGTCTTTCGCTCTCCTCCTCGCGTCTCTTTATTTTAACTCCGAGGTCGGCGACGGTCCCCTCGAGGTCGACTATCTGCTTTGAGATGTCCTGAGATTGTGAGAGAAGCTCGGACAGCTCCTTTTTTTCGGCGGACAGCTCGACTATCCTTCCGCCGAGTCCGTTTTTGTGTTTCAGAAGCTTTCTTGCGCCGTCTATTTTTTCAAGCGCGCGCTTTGTGTTTATCTCCTCGTCGCCCGAGGTCATAAGGTTCTCGAGCGCGACCTTGAGGCTTACGCCGTCGACCCTTGCGCCGTCGATGCTTTTGACGAAGGCGCTCTGGAGAAACACCTTTTCGGGGAATCCGAAAAAGTACTCTCCGGGGCTTTTTCTCGTCTTGACGCTCTCTCCCGTGTCAAGGGATATTATCTTCACGCTCTCCCTGTACTGCTCGCGCCCGTCGGCGGAGCTTGACGCGGTGAGGGCTCTCTCAATTCTATAGCGCCCCATATCGCATGAAAGGGTAAGCTCCCCCGCGGCGACACCCGTGCTCCAGTTCACGTAATTTGCCCGTTCCGACACCTCGGAGTCGGCGGCTTTTGCGAGGAGCCCGTAAAAAGCGAATTTTATAAACATCGCGACGGTGCTCTTCCCGCACTCGTTATTTCCCTCGATGATGTTCATTCCCCGCGTCGGCTCGAGCGTTTTTTCTATAAGCGTACCGAAGGACTTTATATGTATTTTTTCTATTACCATTTTTCAACCGTTTATATTATGTTTATATTATATGTTTATATAATTTTATATTTTCACTTTTTTGTTTAAAGCGTTTTCGGATAGTCACGAAAGCGGATTCTGAAAAGAAAGCCTCAGAGCTCGAAATCTATTATATTTTCGCCCTCAAGCGCGGAGAGCCCGTACCTCAGCGCGCTCTCGGCAAGACGGCGCTCTTCCTCGGAGCCGCTCTCGAGCATCGGAAGAAGCTCTCTGTAAAACTGCCCTCTGACAGTTATGTCCGCAGCGAGCCCCGACGCGTCCTTTGACGGGAGAGTCCCGTCGGAGAGCTCGAAAAAGAACAGTCCTCTTTTGCGGCACAAATGGTCGGTGTTTATAACGAGAGACGGCGGCACCTCGCCTCTCAGAGTAAGGGAAAGAAGAGTCTCCTCGCCGTATCCGCGCTCCGATATAAAGGAATCGATCATTTCGGATATTTCCGACTCGCTTTCTGCTCCGCCGACGTGCAGCTCGGCGCACTCGTAACGTCTCTTTGAAAACGGTATTCTCTTTGCGGAAAGGGTAAGCGCGCCGCCGTTCTTTTCCGCCTCGACGAGAATGGCGCCCTTTACTCCCGTTTCGCCGAAGTCTCTCCCCTCAAGGCATCCCGAATAGGCATAGTACACTCCGTCGGCGCTCGATATTTCACCCGCGTTATGGATATGCCCGAGCGCGGTGTAGTCCGCGCCGAACGACAAAATGTCCTCTTTTGTCACGGGGCAGTATTTTGAGTCCGCGCTTCTCATGTCGCCGTGCGCGACAAGAAGATTCAATCGCTCGGGATTTTCGACTTTTTTTGACGCGAAAGGGTTTTCGTACATGTACGCGTCATTGAAGCTGTAGCCGTAGACGTCGACCCCGAGACTGTCAAGGGATATCCTCTCCAAGGCGTCGCTTTTGAAAATGTGGACGTTCTCGGGAAATATACCCTCCTTTGCGTAGACGGAGGATTCCGATATGAAATCGTGATTTCCCGCGGCGATAAACACCTCGGCGCGGCACCTCTCAAATTCTCTTACGATTATGCCGACAGTCTCTCTTGTTACAAATTCGCTGTCGAAAAGGTCCCCCGCAATCAGGACTATATCTATATTGTTGACTCTGACCCACGTCATCATGGACGTGAAAGCGGCGCGCAGCTCATTGCGCCTTATTTCCGCCTTTGAAGGGTCAAGTCTCGAAAACGGACTGTCAAGATGTATGTCCGCCGTGTGAAGTATTTTAAGCATCAATTTTCTCCGTTTGTCAGAGCCCTCGGCTCCGTTTATGGCGCCCCGGGTAGGTTTGGCGTGTCAAATCCCACGGTAAAAAGGCGCCGCGCGGCGGCAAAAAACGCCGCCTTATCCGATTTATATATACGATTAGTATATCACAAAGAGGTTGGAAGTTCAATAAATATTTTATATATATACGCCGCCGCGTAATATTTTCGTATTATTTTATATTATTTTATATTATTTTAGGTTATTTTATTTTGACATAAGCGTCACGCACTCCACATGGCTTGTGTGTGGGAACATGTCGAACGGTTTTATTTTTCTCACTCTGTAGCCTTTCGATATGAGATACGACATGTCGCGCGCGAGCGTTTCGGCATTGCATGAGACGTAGACTATTTTCTTCATGCCCATATGCGCGAGACCGCTCAAAAAGCGCCTGTCGCAGCCCGCCCTCGGCGGGTCGACAAAGATTGCGTCGTATCTTTCTCCCGCAAGCTCCGCGTCCTTTATGAATTTTGCGCTGTCCCCGACAAAGAATTTTATATTGCTCACTCCCGACAGCTTCGCGTTTTGCCCCGCGTCCCTCACAGCCGACTTATTCGTTTCAACGGCGTGAACCTCAGAGGCGACCTTTGCCGCCGTTATTCCTATCGTACCGATTCCCGAATATGCGTCGAGAACCCTTTCGCCGCCGCCGAGAGCGGCGTATTCCAGCGCGGTGTTATACAGCTTTTCCGTCATTACGGGGTTTATCTGATAAAATGAGCGCGGGGATATTCGAAAGCTGCATGAGCAAAGCACGTCTGTTATGTAACCGTCGCCGAAGAGCACCCTTTCATTATCGGTCAGCCACAGAGGGGTATCGGTGCGGTTTACGTTAAGCACGAGCGTATCTATCTGCGGTATACGCTCGGTGAGAAGGGAGACAAATCTTTTTTCCTTCGGAAGGCGCTCCTCGGCGCTCACGACGACAGCCATTATTTCCCCTGTGGCAAACGCCTGCCTTACAAGCACCTGCCTTACGGCGCCGCGTTTTGTCACGGGGTCGTACGCTCTGATTCCGAGCTCGTTCATAATACGGCACACTTCGGCAAATATTTTTGCCGAAACGGCGCTTTCGACAAGGCACGTGTCGCACCGAACGGCTCTTTTTGACGACGACAGATAAATTCCGGGCACAGCCCTGCGATTTTGCTCGAAAATCAGTCTTTGAGCTTTGTTTCTGTATCCGAGCGTATTTTCCATAGGTACTATTTCGTCCACGCGGCAGTATTTTCCGAGAAGCTTTATGACCTTCGCCATTTTGTACGACAGTTGCTGTTCATACGTCATATTCCTCAGCTGACAGGCTCCGCATTTTTTAAAATATTTGCAGTTATCGTCGCTTTTCACGATGTCATAATCCTCCGCGATTTATTTTCGGATATAACTTGGGGTATAATTTAGAGTATAATTTAGAGTATAATTTGGGGTATTTCGGTATATTTAACACAAATGAATATAAAACTCCAAGTATATTATAGCAGTATGTGAGAAAAAATCAAGAGCATCGGGCGTGCGCGGGGGATTTTTTAAAAAGTTGAGAGTGGAAAGTACTGAGCAGAGACCCAACACTGAAAGGGGAGGTGACGCGAAGCGCCGATGGGGTTCTATATAAAAATTTTCGGGGGCTTTTCAGCCCCCGAGTTTTACAGAAACTAACTTACTTCATCGACGCTTTTCTTTGACGCAATCGGCGCAAAGAAAAGCTTCAAAAGAAACGCCATAAACGGGGGCTCTGCCCCTCGACCCCGGCGCCTTTTGAAAAAGGCGCGCGAAAACTTCCCTAACGAGTTTGTGCCTCGTGATGAGGTGGACGAAAACTTTCCGAACAAGTCTGTGCCTCGCGGTGAAGTACGCGCGAAAACTTTTGTGCTTTGTGAGCGCGAGCTTTAAAATTCAGCACTCAAAGTCAAAGCAAAGCCGTTTTTCGGCAAACGGACGCACATACTTGTCCGCCGCCGCAGCGTGCGCAGGGTGCGTTTGGTACGCCTTCAGCGCCGCCTCGCTCTCAAACAGGCTGTCGAGCATCATGTCGCAATTCGACGACCTGCACGGCGAAATATTTAACTCTAACTTTTCGAGTCCGTCTATTTTACCGACGAGCGCTTCGAGGTTTTCCTTTGCGTCGGACTTTATCTTCTCCGTATTTCCCTCCGAGTCCTTTAACTTCCACAAAATAACGTGTCTTACCATATTAAACCCCTTAGCCTTCCTGTTTTTTATCGAATCCGCATCTATATTCTATATGTTCTATATGTTCATTATGACGGGAAGAATCATCGGCTTGCGCTTTGTCTTGCTGTAAATATATTTTGTGAGCGTTTCCTTTATGTTGTTTTTCATCTGGTTCCACTCGAAAACTCCGTCCTCGAGCATTTCCTCAAACACGCTCTCGCAGAGCTTTTTCACGTCCTCCATAAGCTCCTCGCTCTCCCTGACGTAGACAAAGCCTCTTGAAATTATATCGGGCCCCGACACTATGCTGCCCGAGCTGCTGTCCACCGCCGCGACGACGACGATAAGTCCGTCCTGAGATAGATGGCGTCTGTCGCGAAGGACGATATTTCCGACGTCGCCGACTCCGTACCCGTCGATAAGGACATGCCCCGACGGAACGCTGCCCGCTCTCTTTGCCGCGCCGTTTTCGTCAAACTCCAGCACATCTCCTATTCCCATAACGAATATATTCGACGCGGGAGTGCCCATAAATTCGGCAAGCTCCTTATGCTGCATGAGGTGTCTGTACTCGCCGTGAATCGGAACGAAGTATTTCGGCTTTACGAGCGCGTGCATGAGCTTTAATTCCTCCTGGCACGCGTGCCCCGAAACATGAACCTCAGCCTCGTCGTGGTACACGTCCACTCCGCACTTGTACATTTCGTTTACTATATTTCCGACGAGCAGCTCGTTTCCCGGGATTGCGTGCGAGGACAGGACGACAAGGTCCCCGGAGTTAAGGGAGACCATGCTGTGCTCGGAAAACGCCATTCTGTAAAGCGCCGACATCGGCTCTCCCTGGGAGCCTGTCGTTATTATCGTAAGCTGATTTGACGGGTATCTGTTTATTTCGGTTATGTCGATAAGAGTTCCCGAGGGCACGTTCATGTATCCGAGTCTGACGGCGGCTCCGATCACGTTTATCATGCTTCGCCCCGTTATCGCGACCTTACGTCCGTATCTGACGCTGACGTCGATTATCTGCTGCACTCTGTGGACGTTTGACGAAAACGTGGCGACTATTACCCTTTTTTCGGTATTTGAGCGAAAAATCTGGTCGAGAGAGGAGCCGACCTTTCTCTCGGAGGGTGTAAAGCCGGGTCTCTCGGCATTGGTCGACTCGCCGAGCATGACGAGCACCCCGTCCCGTCCGTACTCCCCTATTCTCGTAAGGTCCATCATCTCGCCGCCGATTGGCGAGACGTCAAGCTTGAAGTCGCCTGTGTGAAAGACTACCCCGACGGGAGTTTTTACGGCTATACAGCACGCGTCGGCGATAGAGTGATTGACACGTATAAATTCCGCCTCGAAAACTCCGAGCTTCAAAACCGTTCCGTGATAGACCGTAACGAGCTTTGCCTGCTTTTCGAGCTTATGCTCCGCGAGCTTGTTTTCAAGGATTCCGAGAGTGAGCTTTGTGCCGTATATTGGCGGGTTTATTGTTCTGAGCACGTAGGGTATCGCGCCGATATGGTCCTCGTGGCCGTGTGTCAGAAGTATACCGCGTATTTTTTCTTTGTTCTTTTCGAGATATGTTATGTCGGGAATTACAAGGTCGATTCCGAGCATGTCCTCATCGGGAAATGCGAGACCGCAGTCGATAATAAGTATATCGTCGCCGTATTCCAAAACAGTCAGGTTTTTTCCTATTTCGCAAAGCCCGCCAAGCATCATCAGGCGGAGCTTCGGCTTGTTTTTTGCCATCAATTATTGCTTCCTTTCTTAAAACACTTCTTAAAACTTTTCTTAAAACTTTTCTTAAAACTTTTCCTTAAATACTCTTAAAATCCGTATCGAAAGCGACAAAAGGCGAGAACACGAAAACGAGAAAATAAAAAATACAAAAAGGCGAAAAAGGCGTGTCCGAGGGCGGCGGACTGCCGTTTTCGAAATTTTTCGAAACCTTTCGAAATTCTTCAAAATATTCCGTTTTACCCGCCGAATTTCGATTTTCGGATTATTAAATTTTAAATTGTTTTATTTTAAAAGTCAAAAAATTTTCGAAAATACATGGATCAGTGGCCGGTGGCCGGTGGTCAGTAGTCAGTAGTCAGTGGTAAGTGCATCCCCTGAAAGGGGAGGCTCTTGAAGTCGGTGCCTCGCCCCTTTATGCAGCGCAAACCGCCCAACGCTTTTTCTTGACTCAGAAGCGCAAGAAAAAGCTTTGCAAAAAGAACGCGTATCGGAGCTTTCGCGCTCTGCGGAGCGCGACGAGGGCTCTGCCCCTCGACCCCGCCGCCTTTTGAAAAAGGCGGGCGAAAACTTCTCATGTTGGGTGAGTGCGAACATGGCGCGAAAACTTTTGGGGTGGGCGAGCGCGAACACAGTTCTCGATTCCGTCATCATAGCCTTGAATATTATAGACTTTGCCGGACGTCTTGTCAAGACGCTCACAAAAGAGAAAATACAAAACAGAGCGCGGCAGAAAAAAGCGCTCCGCCGCAAAAGCCGATTATGAAAGCGCCGCCGCCCGAGGAAAGACGTCCTTTCTTTCCTTTCTTTCTCTTCTTTTTATTTTTTTCTATCTCCGGCATGACAGACGACAGGCTCTCCCCCGCTATCCTCAGCGCTTCCTCTATCATATCGTCTTTAATATCCTCTTCGCAGGCGGGCTCTCCCGCGCCCGGTCTCAGTATGAAATAAGCTTCCTCGTAGTACCTGCTGCCGGTGTCCTTTATGTGTATCGTCCTTCTCTGACAACCCTTTACCATTTTGCGTCTCCTCTTTTTTCTTTTTAAGCAGTCGTTAATACTCGTTTAATACTCTATTGTAGACAAAAAAGAGTGAGGTTTATACGCCGTCGGCGCTTTTTTAAAATATATTTGATATATTTGATATATCAGATATATATGTATTATAATTTACACATTTTTAAAGATATTTTAAAGTTTTTGAAACGTGTTCGCAGAGTACGCGGCGGCGGCGCAAAGTACATGCAAGCAAAGGCGCAAAAATAAAAAATTAAAAAATCAAAAATTCAAAATAAAAGAACCAAAAAAGAAAATTTAAAAGCCGAGCGTTTTACTCCTTTTCGAGAGCGGAGCGCACAAGCTCGCTTATAAGCTCCTTATAGGATATTCCCGACGCCTCAAAGAGCTTCGGGTACATGCTTATCGGTGTGAAGCCCGGTATCGTGTTTATCTCGTTGAATATCACCCTGCCGTCGCGCGTGACAAAGAAGTCGACTCTTGACAGCCCGCGGCACCCCGCCGCCTTAAAGACCTCGAGCGCGGCGCGTCTTACCTCGTTTGTTGTATTTTCGTCAAGTCTCGCGGGGATATAGAATGATGCGCCGTCTTTTATGTATTTTGTCTCGTAGTCGTAAAATTCGAAGCCGGGGTCTATCTCTCCGGGGATTGAAACGGTATACCTTCCGCCGGACTCTAAAACGGCGACCTCCGTTTCGCGCCCGTCTATATATTCCTCGACGACGACCTTTGAGTCCTCCTCAAAGGCCTTTTCAAGAGCGGCAAAGAGCCCGTCTTCGCTTTTGACCTTGGATACCCCGACTGAGGAGCCCGACCTCGCGGGCTTTACGAAAACGGGATATCCGAGTCCTTTTACCTTTTCCCTTACAGAGAGCCTGTTGCATGCAAAGTCGCGTCTTTCGACGGCGCAGTACGCCGCCTGCTTTATACCTGTCGCGCCGACAATGATTTTGGTGAGCGCCTTATCCATGCAGACGCCGGAGGACGTGTGGTCAGCTCCGACGAAGGGTATTTTGCAAATCTCAAGCATACCTTGGATTTCCCCGCCCTCGCCGACCTTTCCGTGGAGGACCGGGAACACCGCGTCGGGCTTAAAGCTGCGTTTTTCCCCGCTTTTCTCGTATATAAAGTTTTTTGCCGACGGCGCCATGTCGAAGAGCAGAGGGTAAAGGTTCGCTTTATCGCCCGTCCATGAGCCGTCCTTTATTTTCGATGTGTCGCCGAAATAAAGATACCATCTGCCGTCCTTTGTTATGCCGACGGGATAGACGTCAAAGAGCTCTCTGTCCGTGTTTTCGAGCACCCCGAACGCTGAGGAAAGGGATACCTCGTATTCCGACGAGGCGCTGCCGAAAAGCACGCACAGCTTGAGTTTTTCTTTATTTGAGTTTGTATTTTCTTTTTTATTATAATTATATTCCGTATTTTCTTTTTTCACGTCTGAATTTACACCGTTACCGTTTTTTTCGCTTGTTTTTTGACCGTTTGCTGTGTCGTGTATTTCCATAAAGGCTCCTCGGCTGTATAGGATAAAAGATAAAAGATAAAAGATAAAAGATAAAAGATAAAAGATACAAGATGAAAGATAAAAGATAAAAGATACAAGATGAAAGATAAAAGATGAAAGATAAAAGATGAAAGATAAAAGATAAAAGATAAAAGATAAAAAATGATAAATAATTATTAAGGCTCAGTCCGAAACCGCGCCGTCCTCGGCGTCAAAGTTCGCGCTGACAGGCTCCTCCGCGCTGTAGTCCGTTCCGTTGTAGGATTCGTCCTCCGTTTTAAAAAGAGGGTCCGTCGACAACGGCCGCTCCGCCTGCGGCGTCATATCCGAGACGCTTTTCCCGCAGTAAGGGCAGATGTTGAAATCGGAGGATATTATTTTGCGGCAGTTCGGGCATTCGGTTTTCTGCTCGTCCTCCTCGGACTCATACCCTTTATCAACATATATGCCGAGATAGTCCTCAAGATTACTCACTCTGTCAAGAAGGCGCGAGCACGCGGAGCAAAGGACTCCCACCGCGACGGAAAAGACCGAGGCGATAACAAGAAAGAGCGTTTTATCCAACGACGCGCCGTCAAATATTCCGCTCAGCGCCGCGTAGACGGTTACCGCCGCGCCGACGCTGCATAAAACGACAAATATTTTAAGAATTTTACGCATATTTTTCTCTCTGATTTTTTTGTTTTAATTTTAAAATATCCAAGGCGCGTTTTTTTATTCTCCCGTTTTTTACTTTTCATTTGCGGGGAATCTGCAAACGCAAACTCTGTCGCGCCCCTCGACGTCCTTTAAATATTCGCATTCCGCAGCGACCCCCGAGGCGATTTTTTCAACGTCCCGTTTTTGATACGCCCCGGTTTCAATCGCTATAAAGCCGCCATTTTTAAGGTATTTCGGGTATATTCCGAGTATACTTTTTATAATCGAAAGACCGTCGCCGCCGTCGGTGAGCGCCGCCTTCGGCTCAAAATACAGCTCGGGTTCGAGAGCCTCGTATTCGGACTGTGTGACGTAGGGGGGGTTTGTCAGAATCGCGTCGAATTTTATGCCGCCGTCTTTATTTTTATTATTTTCTTCACAATCTTTAAAATCGTCTTTAAAATCGTCGAAAAAATCCGAGAGCGAGGCGTTTTCAAATACGTCCTCCGTGACGTCCCCGAGGACAAAGCGCGCCCTCTTTTTTACCCCGTTCAGCGCGGCGTTTCTTTCCGCCGTCTCCATTGCGCCCGAGAACTTCTCCACGGCAACGCAGGACAAATCGCCCCTTGCCGCAAGAGTTGACACCGCGACGCACCCGCTGCCCGTGCAGAGGTCGCAAAAGACGCCGCCGCTTGGAATATTCTTTATGCCGAATCCGACGAGAGCTTCCGTTTCGGCTCTCGGGATAAGAACCGAGCGGTTCACCTCATACGTCTCGTTCATAAAATCCCATTCGCCGAGAATATACTGGAGCGGCTCCCGCCTTTCCCTGCGGCGCACCGCCGAGAGAAGCTTTTCCGACGTAAAGTCCGCGTTTTTTTCGATAACGAGCCTTGACATGGGAACCTTCTCAAATTTGCATACGAGCATTCTCGCCTCCGCGGCGGCGCTCTCGACTCCCGCCGCGGAGAGCCTTTTTTCTATTTCTCCGAGGGTCATCTTTCGCCGTCGGAGCTTTGCTCTTTTGCTTCGGAGCTTTCGGAAATTTCGGAATTTTCGGAGTTTTCGGAGTTTTCGGATTTTTCGGTTTTTTCCGTATTCTCCGTATTTTCCGTATTGTCTTTATCCTCGGCTGCCGACGCTTTTTTGTATTCCTCGGGGAACTCGTCGGGCATTGCGCATTTTGCCGCAAGTATTGCGACCTCGAGCTGTTTTTCATTCGGCTCCTTTGTCGTTATGCGCTGCATGAGAAGCCCGGGGTATGAGAGGATATAGGTGAAGGTATTCGGGTGCTTTCCCGCATACATCAAAAATTCAAAGCTTATCCCGACTATAATCGGGAGAAGACACAGGCGAAGCGCCACCATAAGCGCGGGGTTCAAGTCCCAGCTGACAATCGACGAAATAAAAATCGAGATAATCAGGACAACGAATATAAAGCTCGTTCCGCAGCGGGGATGAAAGCGCGTGTATTTTTTTGCGTTTTCGGGAGTCATCTCCTCCCCCGCCTCGTAGCACGCTATCGTTTTGTGCTCCGCGCCGTGATACTCAAACGTGGTTCTGATGTCCTTCATAAGCGAAACGAGGAGCATATAAATTACAAAGACGGCTATCTTGATAACGCCCGAGATAAGGTTCTTCCACCAGCCGAGGCTGACTTTCGCCGCGGACTCTATCCACTTTGTGACAAGCACGGGTACCCCGATAAAGAGCGCCACGGCGAGCGCCACGCCGAGGACTGCGGCAATGGGCATTATTATATTCAGTATTTTATCGCCGAAGGTCTTTTTGAGCCATTTGTCAAATTTTGTCTCCTCATCGAAGTCGTCCATTCCGAGCATTTTCGCGGAGCGCTCGAGAGTCGAATAGCTCATTATGAGCATCTCGACCATATTGACGCAGCCTCTTATGATGGGGATATTCAGAATTTTATGTTTTTTTCTTACCGATACGAATTTGCTGTTTTCAACCGCTATCGTGCCGTCGTCTTTTCTGACCGCGAGGCTGACGTTTTCCCCGCTTCTCATCATTATTCCCTCAAGGACGGCCTGTCCTCCGACTTTTCCGAGTCGGGGATTTTTTTGCTTTTTTGCTTTTTTTGCCAAGTTTTTCACATCTCCTTTTGTTTTTTTGCGAAAAAGTCGCAAAGGTCGCGCGCGGGGCATGAGGCGCATTTCGGACTTCTTGCGGTACACCACTCGCGTCCGAAATAAACTATTCTGTGGCAGAAATCGCTCCTCTCGCCCTCCTCTATATATTTTCCCATTATTTTTTCCGTCATAACGGGGTCCTTTTTTGTGTCGGGGTAAAAGCCGAATCTCGCGCAGACTCTCATGCAGTGCGTGTCCGCGACGATTCCCCCTTTTTTCCATATGTCGCCGAGAATAAGATTCGCTATCTTTCTGCCGACTCCGGGGAGACTCAGCAGCTCTTCCATCGTACTCGGCACCGTCCCGCCGTATTTTTCGGAAATTATAACCGACCCTTCCTTTATCGACCTTGCCTTACCGTGGTACAGCCCGCAGGGCTTTACGATTTCTTCTATTTCAAAAAGGGGAGCCGACGCCATCGAGCGAGCGTCGGGAAAGGTGTCGAAGAGCCTGCGGCAGACGATATTTACCCTTTCGTCGGTACACTGAGCGGAGAGCCTTGCCATAACGAGAAGGCGCCACGCGTCGCCGCCGTATTCCAGAGCGCACCTTGCCTCGGGGTATATTTCCCGAAGCCTCAGCGTAAGAAGCCGTCCCTTTTCGGCAAGTCTTTCGTCCGTTTTCTCGGGGCTTTGCTTTTTATTTTCATCGAGCCTCGGCATCTTTGTTTTCCCTTTGGTTTTTCGAATTTTTAGATTTTAAAATTTTTCGGTTTTTGATTTTTCGGGATTTTTCGATAAATTTCGAAATCATGCGAAAATTTTCGGATATCAAATATTTATTTAAGTCGTCCCGCGTCACTCCTCGTCTCCATCCTCGGGGGGAGTCGCTTCAAAGCCGAAATACTTATTGAACACGTCCCTTACCGCGTATCCCGCGTCGCTTCCCGTCGAGCCCTGCTCGATAACGCACACCGCCGCGACCTCGGGGTCGGAGAACGGAGCGAAAGCGGTGAACACGGCGTTTTCGGATTTATCGTCGCGCACCTGAGCGGTTCCCGTCTTTCCGCCTATCGTTATCGGATATCCTCTGAAAACTCCCGCCGCCGAGCCGTTGTCAATGACGTTTTTCATTCCGTCCATAACGACGCTGACCGTGCTGTCGGAGAGCGGGACGGAGTCGGGCATGACCTCCGGCCCTGCGCTGTAGACGACGCTGTCCGTATAAAACTCCCTTACCTCGCGGAGTATATGCGCCTTGTATCTCGTGCCGTGGTTTATGAGGGTAGAGACGTAGACTCCGAGCTGGAGCGGGGTGAACAGATTGTCCGACTGCCCGATTGCAGCAGTTATCGTCTGACCGGGAGTCCACGCTTCAAGTCCGTTTTCTTCCCTGTATTCGGGGCCTGCAAGGACTCCCTTTTTTTCGTTCAGCTCAATTCCCGTCGACTGCCCGAGACCGTAGCCCTTGCAGTACCTGTTCATTTTCTGTATCGTAAGAAGTCTGCCCGTCTCATAGAAAAAGCAGTTGCAGGAAACCTGTATCGCGCTTGTGACGTTGAGCGCCCCGTGGCGGCCGCGGTACATGTTCCATATCCAGCAGGCGGGAATATGCTCGCTGTCGTTTTTTGCGTAGTATGTATACTGACCGTCGCACATCAGCTCTGTGTACGGCGTTATGATACCCTCCTCGAGCGCCGCCGCGGCGACGCCGGGCTTAAAGGTTGAGCCGGGAGCGTACGTTCCCTCGAGCGCGCGGTTGAACATCGGGGAGAGCTCGTCCGTGCTGAGCTTTTTGTAATCCTCGTCGAAGGTGGCAAGGTTGTATGTCGGATAGGACGCAAGAGCGAGCACCTCGCCGGTGTCGACGCTTATAAGGGTGAGCGCGCCCGCGTTCGCGTCCTCGCCCATCAGGGGCTTTCCACCCTCTATCGCCTTGTCGACTATCATTTGTATGTTTGCCTTCAGCGCATCCTCGGCGACTTTCTGAAGCTCTATATCGAGAGTCAGGTATACGTTTTTCCCCGGAATCGGCTCCTTTGAAACGTATTTGTCGACGACGTTTCCGAACTCGTCCTCGACGACCGTTACCTCGCCGTCCGTGCCGTGGAGATATTCCTCGAACGCCTCCTCGGCGCCCGAGGTGCCGACGACGGCGTTCATCGGATATCCGAGCTCCTCGTAGTACTCGGCCTTTGACGCCTGAATCTTTCCCGTGCGCCCCAAAATATGGGACGCGTACCCCGGGTAGTTGTACACTCTCTCGATTTCGGTATTTATCTTCACACCGCGAAAGGCGTCCTCCTCAAGCCTTGTCATAAGAACCATTGTGACGCCCTTCAGGACAGTATACGGCTCCTTATATGAGAAGTTGTGCAGCTCCATATCGAGGCGCAGCGCGAAAAGCTCCTTTGCACGAGCCTCTTCGGAATACAGAAAATTCCCTTCCTCATCGCTCATGCCGTATCGCGCGCAGAGAATTTTCACCGCGTCGTCGGCGCTCGGAAGCTCCTCTCTTTCCGTGATTTCAAGCAGTATTTTTTCAAGTCTTCTTCCGTACACCGTGTCCATGTACTCGGCGCTGTAGGAATATTTCACCTCGCCGCTCCCGGACTCCTCCGCCTTAAAGGGAAGGGACGGCATCTCGAATTTGTCGTACTCCGCGCACTCCTCGGCGTCGGAAAGCACACCTAAAAGTATGCTGTTTTTTACCTCGTCGGAGCAGGAGGAAAACGCCCCGTACTCCATGTATACGTCGTAGCTGTATTCGTTTGTGACAAGCGGCTTTCCGTTTCTGTCGTATATCTCGCCGCGTATTGTCTGCAGTGTTTCGACTCTTGTTTTGTGGTTGTTGTGAGCGGTATCGGTATAATTGTTCTGACCCGTGACCTCTATATTTATGAGCCTTCCCAAGAACACAAGCGAAAAGAGCACCGCGACGGCGCCGACAGCTATGTATCTTGCAAGATAATTTCTTTTATCCAAATACCGTCACCTCCCTTTTTTCCTGCTTTTTATATTTCTTTTTATATTTTTCGCATTTCTATTTTCGGCAGTTAAAAAATTTTATTAAATAAATTAAATTTCAGCAAAGTCCCGCAAACCGCGCTCTCCCGCCGCGGCTGATTTGCGCTGTGTATTTTTATCTTCTTATTTTTTATCTTACCCCACTCTTTCGGCGCGGCTCTTGTGGAACGGCTTCATTGTGAGCCACACAAGAAGATTCGGGAGCGCCGACATGAGAAGGGTCGAGAAGAACTCGGGGACGACAATGCCCCTCAGCATTATTCCGACGTCGACGTTTTTATAGCCGAGAAAGACGTATATCACCGTGACGACGCACCTGAGAAGACATGCCGCCGAGGTGTATATAAGGCGCACTATAACGGAGTCCTTAAAATATATTTTCATAATGACTCCGACAAAAAATCCGCATGGTACGTACAAAAGCGGGAGCAGGGTAACATTTGACGCGCTGCCTGTCGCCTCGATGACAAAGGCGCATATCAGTCCGCTGACGCCTCCCCATTTTTCGCCCTCGCTCGCGCCTATCGCCATGACGAGGGAAAGCATCAAATCGGGCACCGCGCCGAAAGGTCTGAATCGCGAGAACACCGTAGTCTGGAGCATTGTAAAGACAAGTATAAAGAGCGCGACGATAACTCCCTTTACTATGCTGTCCGCGTCGATTGAGATGCCGAGTCGCCATGCGCGGAATCTGTCCGCCGCGGCGCGAAGTGTTCCGAAAGGCGATTTGTCCTCGGGCTCTCTTTTGCGGTTTTGGCCGTTTCTTGCGATTTCATTCGGTTTATTCGGGTTATTCGGGTTATGCGGCTGAGGCGTTTTTTTCGCATTTGCATGGTTTGCATAGTTTGCGCGGATTGACGCGCCGTATGCGCCGCGCCGCGCGGCGCCTTTTCTGCCGCGCGCGGCGCGGCGCGCGCCCGCAATCCCCGTCTGACCCATATAAATGCCGTACGTGCCGTCGGGGAGTCTTATTCGCTCGGCTTTTGCGGTATTTTTCCCGTTTGCCTTTTCGCTTTTTATTTCCGTATTTGATTTATTTAAATTGTTTTGACCGTTTTGACCGTTTTGTATATTTTCCGCGTTTCGCGCTCCGCCGACGCTTGCCCCTCGGCGGACAGAGCCACTCTCGTTTTTGTTCTCATTCATCCGTTACGACCTCGTAATCGGTAATTATCATAAGCTCTTTTATATTGGTCATGTCCTGCGCGGGGCGGATATACGCGACAAGGGACTGAGTGTTCGGGTCGGGCTCGACCCTCTCGACGTACCCTATGACAAGACCTCTCGGATATACGCTGCCGTAACCGCTCGTCAGTATGACGTCGCCCTGCGTGACGTCGGACTCGGCGCTTATATAGGACATTTTGCAGATTCCGTCGGCGGCAAGAGTGAAGTCCCCCTCGACGATCCCCGTCTCGTCCGTTCTTTTTATGTACGCGCCCGACGCGACGTCGGATTCCAAAATAGTTACGACCTTGCACCAGTTGAGCCCGACCTCGGACACGTATCCGACGACCCCGTAATCCGTTACGGCGGGCATTCCCTTCGCGACTCCCTGATGGGTACCCTTGTCGAGAATGAAAACGGTCATATAATTTCCCGACTCTCTGCCCGTGACAGTTCCCGCGACAAATTCAAAGTCCGCGTGTTCTCTTTTGAGCTCAAGGTATCTGTAGAGCCATTCGTTCATTCGCTCCGTTTCCTCGGCGTCGGAAAGTCTCTCCCCGAGCTCTTTTATTTCCTCTCTGAGAGCCTTGTTTTCCTCGACTATTCTGTCAAACTCGGTAAAATAGGAGGTGAAGCCCGATATCGCGTTTGTGGCGTAGCCGAAGAGCTGCCTGAACGGCGAGGTTACGACGTTCAGCGCGTTCTTTACGTAGCCTCCCCCTCCCGTCGCCGCAAGCACCGAGGGGACGACGGTCAAAATTATCATAAGAACGACAAGAACCATAAAGAATTTTGTTTTTATAAATCCCGACACGGTTTATCCCTCACTCCCCGCTTTGCTTATTGATTTCTTTCGCTTTAAACGCGTTAAAAATTTTTAAAAATTATTTTGCGCGCTTTTTTTTTCCGTTTTTCGGTTTTATCCGATTTTATTTGATTTTATTTGATTTAATTTGATTTAATTTGATTTAATTTGATTTTATCTGTTTCTGTAGCTTATGCCGCCGTTTTCGTTTTCGATAACGTGACCTATACCGACGGCGACGCTGTCAAGCGGATTTTTTGCGACTATTGCTCTGATTCCCGTTATCTCCGAGACGAGAACGTCAAGCCCCGCGAGCAGCGCTCCTCCTCCCGCGAGCATAATGCCGTTGTCGTATATGTCGCTCGACAGCTCGGGCGGAGTGTTTTCGAGAGTCGTTCTTATGCACTCGATTATATGCCCCACCTGCTCTCCCATTGCCTCGCGTATTTCGGCGGAGGAGACTGTTATAATGGCGGGAAGACCGTTCATGAGATTTCGCCCGCGAACCTCCATTATGCCGCGGTCCGCCGCGGGGTGGACGCTGCCGATATTCTTTTTCAGCTGTTCCGCCGTGACCTCTCCGATGAGTATATTGTATTTTCTTTTTATGTAGGAAACTATCGCGTCGTCTATTTCGTCGCCGGCTGTTCTGAGAGACGTTGAAAGAACAATCCCGCCGAGGCTCGTCACCGCGACCTCGGTCGTGCCGCCGCCTATATCTACTATCATGCTTCCCCTTGCGGACTCGACCTTCAGCCCCGAGCCGATGGCGGCGGCAATCGGCTCCTCGATAAGCCCGACGCTCTGCGCGCCCGCCTCGAGAGTTACGTCCTGAACCGCTCTTTTTTCAACCTCAGTCACGCCGAACGGCACGCATATCATCACTCGCGGGCGGGTGAAGATAGTATTTCCCGACACCTTTTTGAAAAAGTGTCTCAGCATCTGAGTTGTAAAATCGAACTCGGCGATAACTCCGTCCTTGAGAGGTCTCATGGCGGTAATCGACCCCGGCGTCTTTCCGAGCATTCGCTTTGCCTCGCTCCCTACAGAGACGACTCTCTTGCTTCTCGCCTCGACCGCTACGACCGACGGCTCTCTGAGGGTTATCCCCTTGCCCTTTACGTAGACTATGGTATTTGCGGTCCCGAGATCTATTCCGATACTTCTGCCCATTTTTTATTCCCTGAAACTCCTTTGAAACATTTTTGGAACATTTTTGAATTTTTTGGATTTTTTTGGATTTTTTAAAATATTTTTGAAATATTTCGGTATTTTCGATTTTTGAATTTTTTGAATTTTTCGATTTTTTCGATTTTTTCGATTATTTAAAAAATTGATTTTTCGAAACTGTACGCGGCTGACGAAGATTATTTATATATAAAAAACTCAAGTGCTGAAAATCATTCGAACATGCCTATATTGAATTCGGCGAGTATTTCGCTGAGGCGGCACAGCGGAAGCCCCACTATGCTGAAAAAATCCCCCTCGACGGACTCGACAAACGCGCCGGCGGCCCCCTGTATGCCGTACGCGCCCGCCTTGTCCATAGGCTCCCCTGTCGCAATGTAGCCGTCAATCTCGGCGTCCGAGAGAGGTCTCATTTTGACCGCGGCGCTGACAGTCTCACTTACAGTATATATCCCGTCGGTCACGGTAATTCCCGTGTGGACGAAATGTCTTTTTCCCGACATGGCGCAAAGCATCCGCCGCGCGTCGGCGGCGTCCTTCGGCTTTCCGAAAATCTCGTTTTCAAATTCGACGACAGTGTCGGCTCCGATTATGACCTTTTTGCCGCCGTCCTCCTTGATTTTTGAGAGCAGGCAAAGCGCTTTTCTTCGCGACAGCTCCTTTGCGCCCTCGGCGGCGGAGACGCCGGCGTCAAGAGTTTCGTCGACGTCGGAGACGGCAACGGTATGCCTGTAGCCCGCCGCCGTTAAAAGCTCGTGGCGGCGGGGGGAGGACGACGCCAGTATTATTTCTTTTTTAATATGATTCATACGCTTAAATTTTTACCTTTTTATCGCTTTATTATGTGCTTTATTCTGCGCCATATCTTACCCGTTTTACGGCGTTACGCCGTATCAGCAAGAGCCCGTGGAGCCAAAGCCCCCGTCGCGCCGCTCGGTGTCGTCAAGCGCGTCTGTTTCCTCAAATTCTCCGTGAAAAATCGGGGTGAAAATCATCTGAGCTATCCTGTCTCCCGGGAAAACGGAGAAATCCTTTTCGGAGCTGTTTCTGAGCGGCACGAGTATCTCGCCCCTGTAGTCGCTGTCTATTACTCCGACGCAGTTTGCGGGCGCGATGCCGTGCTTTGTCGACAGCCCGCTTCTTGCGTATATGAGCGCCGCCGCGCCGCACCTTTCCGTCGACTCCTTTAATTCCATAGATATCGAAATTCCCGTCGGAATCTTTTCGCACTCACCGCTTTTTATTATAATCTCGCCGTCCGCGGCGCAGAAGAGGTCCGCCGCCGCCGCGCCCTTTGTGGCGTAGAGCGGTATTTTGGCGTTCGGTCTCACCTTTTTTATTTTAACCTTAATGTCGCTTGTACCCATATTATTCGGACTCTCCCGCCCCTTTTGATTTATTTTAATAAACTTTTATAAAATAACTTTAGAAAATATATAAAAATATTTTATTTCGGCTATTTCAGCCGTCTTATGTTTTTTAAGTCGCAAGGCGGCGCGCCGCGCTTGTACTCCCGTATAATCTCATCGCACTCCCGAGGGCTCTCGTCGGTAAACATAAAGTGAAATCTGTCGGCGGGGAGCGCGTCGAGAAATTTTCTTTTATCCGCCATGTAGACCGGAACGCTGTTGTATATCACGTTTGTGCAGTTTTCAAGGCCGAGTACGGGAAATTCTTTTCCCGTCCTGTCCTTCATTATGGCGCGGCAGTATCTTCCGTCGCACGTGACGCCGCCGAAGGAGCGGGAGAGCTTTTTTGCATGCGGGTATACCCTTCCGCCGCTGCCGCCGAACGGGCAGCCCTTTCCGCCGTCGCTTATAAGACATCTCTGCGTGTGCATGAGAGGTATTTTGCCGTATACGATTACCGAGGAATCACCGTCAATGGACGACAGAAGCCCCGTCGGCGCCTCGGGGGAAATTGAGACGCCACCGAGAAATCTCCCGACAGCCTTTGCCGCCTTTGAATTTGTAACGTTGAGTCTGAATGAGCCGTAGGGGACAAGCCCGAGCCGCAGGGCAAAAAGCGCCTGCCCAAGGCCGTTTACGAGAATTTCCCTTCCGCGGAATTTTTCGATATTCCCCTCGAGCTCTTTTTCAATATCTTCGTATTCGCCGTCGTATGTAAGCGGGGGAAGAAGCGGCGAGAATTTTTCGGCGTAAGGGCTTTTCGAGTATAAGTCGATTGCCCTCTCTGCGTCCTTTATCGGAAGATATATCCTGTCAAAGAACTCAGCGGCAGACGGCGGCATCTGCAAAAGGCCCGCAAACTCCGCGCACAAAAGCTTTCGCTCGCCGTGAGCTTTTTCTTTTTTTAATATTTTTGTTTTTTCTTTCAGCTCCTCTTCGCTCCGAAAAGACTTCGCAGCGCAGGACAGCGCGGCGTCCTGCGGCTGAGCCTTTTTTGCCGCCGCAAGCTTTTCTGCCGCCTCGCGCCTCATGGCGTTTACGGCGGATAATGTTATAAAAGCGTCTTCCTCGGCGTCAAGCTTAAAGCTTTCAAGAGTGAACGCCGTGTTGCCGAGCCTTGCGACGCTTTTTTTCGCCGCTTCCTCGGTGAGCGCCGCGCCGCCCGCAAGGGAGCGCGTGACAACGCTGTCCGAGAAAACCTCGGCCGACCTGTTTTTTTCGTTATCGCTGACGCTGAGGACGGCGCGCTCTCCTATTTTGAGAGTGAGCACAGCCGAAATCGGAATTTTCCTCGAAAGACCTTTAAAGCTTTTCGACGCCTCGCCCACGGCGTCGCCTCTAACTCCGAGCATATTCCCGTAGCTCTTTGTGAAATAGCCTTCCGTAAAGCCGTCGCGGCTGAATATGCGCGAGAGCTCTTCGAGCTCGCCCTTGTCGGCGTTTCTTCTTTCGTCAAGCAGGCGGCGGTATACGGACGTCACAGCGTACACATATTCGGCGCTCTTTTGCCTGCCCTCGATTTTAAGGGACGAGACGCCGCACTCCAAAATGTCCGTAATATGCCCCGCAAGACACATGTCCTTCAGGCTCAGCGGGTACTCGCTGCCGCAAAGGGGCATTTTGAACGGCAGCCTGCACGGCTGGGCGCACTTTCCCCTGTTGGCGCTGCGCCCTCCCCAGACGTAGCTCATCATGCACTGCCCCGAAAACGACACGCAATGGGCTCCGTGTACGAACATTTCGGTCTCGCACGGGGAGAGAGCGCAAATTTCCTTTA